>CAZYRD010000111.1:2756-8168 GCA_964649475.1 uncultured Faecalibacterium sp. | reverse complement strand
GGCCCGGGCCGTAATACACCACGATAAGCTGCAGCATCAGCGGCGTGCCGCGGATGATCCAGACAAAGCCGCGGGTGAGCCAGCTGAGCGGCTTGAAGCGGCTCATGGAGCCGAAGCAGATGACAAGCCCCAGCGGAATGGAGCCCAGCAGCGTCAGGGCAAAGATCTCAAGTGTAGAGCCGAAGCCTTTGCAAAGGTCCAGCGTGATCAGTAAAAAGCGGGAGAATGCTTCTTGCATGGCGGTGGGTACATCCTTTCCTAATAAAAGCAGAGGGGGAGAATAATCAAAACCACCAGTTGAACTGGTGGTTTGCACAAGCCCTGAAAGGGCATTGTACCGGCCGGCGTCTCAAGACGCATCGAAAATTCTGTCATATGCATCTTGTTGCCCTACCACTGGTTAACCAGTTTTTTCGCTATCCTTTGTGGCATTTTCTTTTATAATTAATTTGTCAGTCGCTTCGCTCTTTTCTGTTGCTAAAGCATTTTAATTCCACCAGCTAAGCTGGTGGTTGCTTTTCGCTGAAGCGCCCAACGCAAAGCGGGAGCCGCCGCAGCGTACTGCGGCAGCTCCGCGTATTGGCATTTGTTAAAAGGATCAGTCGGCCAGAGTCAGGCTGTACTTTTCGGCCAGAGCCTGCAGCGTGCCGTCGGCCTTCATGGCAGCCATCAGCTCGTTGACCTTGGCGGTCAGGTCGGAATCCTGACGGAAGGCGATGCCGTACTCCTCGCTGGTCAGCTTGACGGCGTAACCCAACTCGGCGTAGCTGGTGCCTTCGCCGGTCATGGCGTTGGCCATGGTGATGTCGATGACGCAGGCATCGGCGGAACCGGAGGCGACCTCCAGCAGAGCGTCGGACTGGGTCAGCACGGAGGTGCAGTTGGCAGCGCCGACAATATCGTTAACAGCCATTTCACCGGCAGAGCTTGCTTCGGCAGCGAAGGTCAGATCGGTCATGGAGGCAGCGTCGGGATAATCGGCCAGCTTGGACTTGTCCATAACGACGACCTGCGCGTTCTGGACGTAGGGATCGGAGACGGATGCGTTGACCAGCGCTTCCGGAGTGATGGTCATACCGTTCCATACGCAGTCGATAGCACCGGACTCCAGCTCGAAGAACTTGTTGTCCCAGTCGATCTCGATGAACTCGGCTTCCACGCCCAGCTCGGCGGCGACGGCGCGGGCAAACTCGGCGTCAAAACCGGTCCACTCGCCGTTTTCGTCCAGATAATCCATGGGCTCGTATTCGGTGATGCCGACAACGATCTTACCGGCTTTCTGAATGGCGGCGATGTCGCCGTCCGCAGAACCGCAGGCGGTGAGGCACAGGCAGGCAAGCAGCATAACAGCGAGCAGTTTCACAAGCTTCTTCATAATTGGTTTCCTTCCCCTCTTAAAATGTATGTTTTTTTATTTATGGAAAAGCCGACTCTTTCCCCAGCCGGCCGATCCTTCTGCGGATGCGCCGGAGTTTATTCGGCTTTGTTCCCTTCGGTTTCTTCCTCCATGCGCTGCAGCACCAGCTCGTATCCGCCTGCGCCGTAGGCCAGGCACCGGTTTACCCGGCTGATGGTAGCTGTGCTTGCGCCGGTGGAAGCGGCGATATCCGTATAGACCCGACCGGCCTTCAGCTGACGTGCAACCTCCAACCGCTGCGAAATGGATTCGATCTCACGGATGGTGCAGATGTCTTCAAAAAACCGGCAGCACTCCTCGACGGACTGCAGTGTCAGCAATGCCTGAAACAAATGGTCGGTTTCCTCGGAATGAAAGCTGGCCATGTTTTCCCTCCGTTTCTTTGGTATGTCACCACTTTACCACTTTACCACGCTAAAGTCAAGCATTATTTTGAAATTTTTCAAAAAAATTTATTCTTCTAAAAAATTTGCAATTTTTGCAAAAAAGATGTTGACAAACGAACAGGAAAACGCTAAAATAATGCAGCGCCCGACATCCGGGTGTAGCGCAGTTGGTAGCGCGCTTGCTTTGGGATGAAGAAGCCGTGAGTCCACGTCTCGCCACTCGGCCCAAACCAAACAGGGGTTACCGCAAGGTAGTCCCTGTTTTGTTTTATTCGGGTGTCCGCACGGGAACTCAGCAAATCGCTGATCCGCCCATTCTTCCCCTCGTTTCTTTCCGCGATTTGCGCAGCAAGTTGAGCGCAGCGAAATTTGGCTGCTTTCAAGTTCTCGCCACTCGGACCAAAAATACCGATCGTCGAAAGATGGTCGGTATTTTTTCGTTCATATGTCAGAGGCTGAACTCAACCAGCCGCCCACAGCATTTTTCATTTACTGTCACCTGACCGCAGCCGGCGAAGTTGGGCGCGAGGCACGGCGAAGCTTCATTCAAGCCCTCACCGCTCGGATCCGGCCTTTTCCAACACAAATCACTCCCGAAGAGCCCAAGAAGGTATTGACGCTGCGGTTTTTGCGAGATATAGTTATGCTGGAACGCAAACGCACTTTAAAATTACGGAGGTTCAAAAATGAACGTATTGGTTTGCAACGTCGGCAGTACATCCCTGAAATTCAAGCTGTTTGCCATGCCGGGCGACACAGTGCTGGCGGACGGCAAGGTCGAACGTGTCGGCAGACAGGACGCGATTTTTCACTATAAAAACCATATCACCGGCAGCGCCGTCCGGTTGGAGGGGCAAAGCATCCTTTCCTACGCCGAAGGCATCCGCCGCTGGCTGGACTGTCTGACGGATCCGGAAAACGGTGTGATCGCCAACGCAGCGGAGATCGAACGCGTGGGCTTCAAGACCGTTCTGGCAAAGGGCTTTTACGGCATCCACGAGCTGACGCCGGAAGTCCTGCAGGCAATGAAAGAGTATCTGGTCGTTGCCCCTGCACACAACGGCCCTTATCTGGAAGCGATCCGCCAGATCCAGCAGGTGCTGCCCGACGTAAAGCTGGTGGGCGTATTTGAAACGGCGTTCCATACGACAATTCCGCAGGCCAGAAGAATATACGGCATTCCGTACGAATGGTACGAAACGTACGGCATCCAGCGAATGGGCTACCACGGTGCATCGCACGGTTACATCGCGGATGTCCTTACCGAACGCTGCGGCGGAACAGAAAACGCCATCTCCTGCCATCTGGGCGGCAGCAGCTCGGTATGCGCCATCCAGAACGGAAAAAGCGCGGATAACAGCTTCGGCTTCTCGCTGCAGACGGGTCTGCTCCATGCAAACCGCATCGGCGATACCGACGCCTACATCATCCCCTATCTGCTTGCACAGGGACTGAGCATGGATGAGATCCTCAAAAGCATGGACAAGCAGGGCGGTCTTTTGGGTATTTCCGGCGTGAGCAACGATCTGCGCGACATTCAAACCGCCGCCGAAAACGGCTGCGAGCGGGCGCAGCTGGCCATTGATGCGTTCTGCGCGGGGATCATCCGCTACATTGGGGCCTATTATGCGGAGCTGGGCGGTCTGGAGCATCTGGTGTTTACGGGAGGCATCGGCGAAAACTCCGCTTTGGTGCGGGAAAAGGTCTGCAAGGCAGTCCCGCATTTCGGCGTTCTGCTGGACGCAGAAAAAAACGCGCAGCCTTCCACGCAGGCGCGCATCATCTCCACAGAGGATTCCCGTGTGAAAGTCTGGGTCATCCCTGCCAACGAAGAGCTCGGCGTCGCCAGAAGAACTTACGAATACCGGTAATACGCCCGCCTGCAGGACGATCCTCTGCAGTTCATCAGCAATACGCACGCTGCAGAATAACGGCACGCCAAAAATGGCGCTTGACAACCTCCGCCGTTTTTGCTATGATACAGCTCCGTCCATTTTTTTACGGAGCTCAAAAGGGAGGTGTCTCATGCTGTATTACCACGCCTCGGCCACGGCGGGCATTGCCGTTCTGGAGCCGCGGGTTTCCAACCACGGCACACCGCTGGTCTATGTTTCGCAGAACAGAGAAAACGTTCTGGTTTATTTAAGCAACGCGGTGGAAAAATTCTGCCGCGAAAACGGTATCACACACAGCGGCCCATACTACAAATGGGCCAGCTACGGGTTTGACAAGGAGGGCGTCCTGCAGATAGACGAATACTGGCCGAATGCCCTGCAGGAGACCTATGCCGGTGTAAGCGGATACATTTACACGCTGCGGCACACCGACGCGCTGCAGCCCATGAAGGATATCCCCCACGCCTTCTGCAGCGCGCAGCCGCTGCCGGTGGCCGGCTGCGAATACGTGCCCGACGCACTGGAAGCCCTTCTTGACGCAGAACGCGAAGGTCTTATCCGCGTCCGCCGTTATGGAGAACTTGGCGAAAACACCCTGCGCTGGCTTGCCCACGGCATCCCGCAGGAGTACGAAAACAACAGCGCCCATCCGGAATACCGGGCTTTCCTGAAAGCGAAATTCCCCCATCTTTTCTGACAGAAAACGACCGCCATCCAACGCACGGATGACGGTCGTTCTTTTCGTCCTGTTTCGGCAGATCATTCCAGCCCGTAAAAACGCACGGGGTTATCCCACAGCATCGCCTTTGCCCAGCGCTTTGCCTGCGCAAGGGTCAGGGTGCCGTCAGCGACCTTGTCCGCCAGTGCCAGCGCCACGGTGCGGTCCATCATTTTGCGATGGCCGTAAACGCTTTCGTAGTGCCAGTAATCCGCACCAAAGCCCATCACCTTGTTCATGGGCACAAAATCCACGATCTGGCGAATGGCGTCGCGGGCAAAATGCTCGGAGATCAGATACACCCAGCACAGATCGATGCAGACATTGGGGTGGGTTTTGGCCAGCAGCAAAGAGGATTTCACATACGGATACCCCAGATGGAACAGATCGAAACGGTTTTGAGGATGGGCTTCGATCAGAGGGATGAGGTGCTCGGGTGAAAGGGCGCGGAAATCACCCCAGTAGCCGGTGTGGACCGATACCGGCAGATCATGCTCCGCACAGCGCTGCAGCAGAAGTTCCACGAAATACCAGCACAGCTCAGGGCAGAATTCCCGTATACCGCCCAGCCAGTCATCCAGCGCCTGCTGTGCCCGTGCCGGTGTCGCTGCGATATAGGGCGTATCCACCCGAAGCTTGACGGCACGCCCCCCCTGCAGCGCAAGGGCGATGAACTCATCCGCCTGCCGCTCCAGATCAGCCAGCGTTTCGGGGCGACGCAAAAAGCCGTGCGCCTTTGCCATGGGCGGCACATAATACATGGGTACATAACGGCAGCGGCCGCCAAGCTGCTGCACGCGAACGCTCGCCGGAAAGCTGCTGACCATCGCGTAACGGATGCGGCTTGCCGCCAGTGCACGCTCACACGCACCGGGCGTGTTGCCGCTTTGCAGCGCCTGCGAGGCTCTTTCAAAAGAGTCAGCATCCAGTTTGTTTACACCGCAGTGCTTTTTCAGCGAAATACACAGGGCGCGGTAATAGGAGGTCGTTTCGATG
>CAZYRD010000111.1:0-2746 GCA_964649475.1 uncultured Faecalibacterium sp. | reverse complement strand
ATGGACTGCAGATACGGCTGCAGTACGGCCCACTTCTGCGCGGCAGAGGCTTCGGCGCCAAACACAACACCGTATTCCTTCATGCTCATTCCCGCGTTCAGCAGATCCTGCCCGCAGTATTCACCCAGCAGCGTGGAAACATCCACCGGCATGGCAAGACGGGTATCCTCCGGATGCAGATGCTCGTGGCAGTCCACCACCTCCATGCGGGAGATGTAACGGTACAGCGAACGGTAGGCCAGGCAGTGCAGCATGGAAAACAGCCTCCTTTGATTTGCGGAAGTTTTTCTTTACTATAACACGGCGTGCGGGCGCCGTCAATCCTAAAAACAAAAAAAAGAGCCGCCGCACCCAAAGGCGAAACAGCTCCGTTTTTTGTTTGCTTATTTCAGCATACCGGTCAGGCTGACGAGAACCGCCAGCACGCCGAAAGCGATGCCCAGATACTTGGTCAGCTTGGCGTACAGAGCGTCATTGCCGCGGGCACGACCCTCCATCATGTTGCCCATGTCGCCGCCGATGGCGCCGGACAGGCCACGACCCTTGGGGCTCTGGATGGTGACCAGAAACACCAGACAAATGCTGCACAGAATGAGCAGAACGCCCAGAATGATATTTACAACAGTCATTGTTTTTCCTCCAAAATCAAATAGCTTCAAATATTATACCGCATTTTTCAAAAAATGCAATGCCTTTTGTGCGATTCCTGCGAAAAAAAGCCAAAAATCGGACGTTTTTCTTTTGCAGAAGTATATTTATCCTTCCAGCGTTGTCTGTTCCACCAGATCTTCCTGCCGCAGGACGGCGCCCGCCGCAGGCAGGCTGCGCACACGGTAACGGTGCGGGTTGGCAAGCTCCAGCGTGACCGCAGCGCACACTTTTTCGATGCGGTGGTTCTTTTTCAGCGTGATGACGCCGACGCCGGCGGTGGTTTTGGTGGTTTTGGCAGCGATCTGTGCCGTACCGAACAGCAGCAGTCTGCCCGCGCTGGTACGGATGGCCATCTCGCACTCCTCGCCGATCTGGCACAGGTAAGCCAGCTTTTCTTTTTCGTAATAGGCGTTGACCAGCTTTTTGCGGTTGGTCTTGGTGGCGTAGCTTTCCATGGGCACCTTTGCCACCTTGCCGTTTTCAAAGAAGAACAGCATATGGCCGGAATAATCGGTGGTAAGCGCCATATACAGCGGGGTCTCCCCTTCCTCAAAGCCCAGACGCGCGGGGATGTACTCGCCCAGCTCGCTGGCCTTGCAGGTGTCCAGATCGTTGACGCGGCACTTGTACACCTGCTGGCGGTCGGTGAAGAACAGCAGCTCGGCCCGGTTGGTGGTCTCCAGCTGGCAGCGCACCTCGTCGCCCTCTTTCAGCTTCTGCTCGCCGCTCATGCGCAGTGACTGCGGGGTGATCTTTTTGAAGTAGCCCTCCTGCGTATAGAACACGAACACCGGCGTATCGGGGATCTCCTCCCCGCCTTCGTCCTCGTCCTCACTCTCGCTTTCGTACAGGATCTCGCAGCGGCGGGGAATGCCGTACTCCCTGATGACGCGGCGCAGCTCCTCCACGATGATGGCGCGGATCTTCTTCTCGCTGCCGAGGATCTCGGTCAGGCGGGCGATCTCCGCCTCCAGATCGTCGATCTCGGTGGTGCGCTTGAGGATGTATTCCCGGTTGAGGTGGCGCAGCTTGATCTCCGCCACGTATTCCGCCTGCTCCTTATCAATGCCGAAGCCGATCATCAGGTTGGGGATGACCTCTTCCTCTTCCTCGGTCTCGCGCACGATGCGCACAGCCTTGTCAATGTCCAGCAGGATGGCTTTCAAGCCTTTGAGCAGGTGCAGACGCTTTGCCTTGGCGTTCTTTTCAAACCAGGTACGGCGACGGATGCACTCGGTGCGGAAGGCGATCCACTCCAGCAGGATATCCCGCACGCCCAGCACCTGCGGCATACCGCCGATGAGCAGGTTGAAGTTGCAGCTGAAGGGATCCTCCAGCGGTGTGATGCGGAACAGCTTGTTCATCAGCTTGTCCGGCTCCACGCCCTTTTTCAGGTCCAGCGCCAGCTTGAGGCCGTTGAGGTCGGTCTCGTCACGCATGTCGCGGATCTCGGGCAGGCGGCCCGCCTTGGCCAGCTCGCTGATCTTGTCCATGATGGCTTCGATGGTGGTGGTGGGCGGAATGGCGGACACCTCGATGATGTTCTGCTCTTTGTCGTAGGTATACTTTGCCCGCACGCGGATGCTGCCGCGGCCGGTCTCATACACGCTGTTCAGCTCTTTTTCGTTGTACAGAATGTACCCGCCGCCCACAAAATCCGGCGCGGGCATGGTGGCGGTCAGGTCACAGTCCCTGTCCCGGATGAGGGCGATGGTGGTCTCGCACAGCTCGGTCAGGTTGAAGGAGCAGATATTGCTGGCCATGCCGACGGCGATGCCCAGCGTGGTGTTGGCAAGGATGGCGGGGAAGCTGACCGGCAGCAGCGAGGGCTCCTTCATGGTGGAGTCGTAGTTGTCCACGAAATCCACGGTGTCCTTGTCGATGTCGCCGAACAGCTCGCCGGCGATGGGTTCCAGCCGGGCTTCGGTGTAACGGGGCGCGGCGTAGGCCATATCGCGGGAGTACGCCTTGCCGAAGTTGCCCTTGCTGTCCACAAGGGGCGCCAGCAGCGTTTCGTTGCCGCGGGCCATACGCACCATCGTTTCGTAAATGGCGGCGTCGCCGTGGGGGTTCAGGCGCATGGTCTGGCCCACGA
>CAZYRD010000110.1:0-8210 GCA_964649475.1 uncultured Faecalibacterium sp. | reverse complement strand
AACCTGTGATGGGACTTGATGGATCAATGGCAAGGTCTTCCCATGCAATACCGAGGTCAATAGCTTCTTTGAAAATATCGGACATTTGGATTGGCTCGGTAGGTGCGCTCTCCGGTGAATCATATGTAATAGGTGGCTCGGTGCTGACACCGGTTTCAGCTTGACAACCAGAAAAGACGCTCAGCACCATCATAAAGGAAAGTATCAGGCAAACTGTTCGTTGCATTTTCATATTCAAAGACCTCCTTGTGAGAATGCATAGCACGAATACATTATAATTCTGATATATGCAATTTTCAATACAAACAACAAAAAACGGACACCAATCATGATACCCATTGTATCAAAACTAGTGTCCAGTTAAGGTGCGGGTGATGGGAGGTCGATTGCAGCCAAGTTCCGCTGCGCTCCACTTGCTGCACAAACTGCGCAAAGGCTGCGGGAAGAAAAAGGTGTACCGGCAGTTTGCCGGGTTCTCCTCCGCAGGCACAGTCCAAAACAAAAAGGTCGCACAAGGCGACCTTTTTGTTTTGGAGCGGGTGATGGGAGGTCGATTGCAGCCAAGTTCCGCTGCGCTCCACTTGCTGCACAAACTGCGCAAAGGCTGCGGGAAGAAAAAGGTGTACCGGCAGTTTGCCGGGTTCTCCTCCGCAGGCACAGTCCAAAACAAAAAGGTCGCACAAGGCGACCTTTTTGTTTTGGAGCGGGTGATGGGAGTCGAACCCACGTCCTCAGCTTGGAAGGCTGATGTACTAGCCGTTGTACGACACCCGCAAACATTATAACGGAAATATTATAGCGGTTTTCAACGCAGATGTCAAGATGTATTTTGCGCGGATGAGGTGGCGCGGGCAAAAAGATTCCCGCAGCGAAAATATGGCATTGCGGCAGTCGGGGGATTCCTGTATAATGAAAGAAAATATGCTGCGGAGCAAAATTTTTTGTTCCGCGGGAATATCGGATGCCGATTGCATACAAGGAGGAAGCCGTCATGCCCATCATCTTTGACGCACAGCACAACACCTTCAAGCTGGATACCCCTACTTCCAGCTATATCATCAAAGTATACGAGGAGGGGTATCTGCTCAATCTCTACTACGGTGCGCCCATTCCGGATACCTTCGTTTCCAACCGGGAAAAACGCTGGCCGTCCGCTTCGTTCAGTCCGGCCGATCCCGTCATCGGCGAAAACGGCTTCACGCCGGACACTGCCCCTATGGAATACGGCTGCAACGGCGCGGCGGATTTCCGCGTTTCCGCACTGGCGGTGCGCAATGCGGACGGCGACAGCGTCACCGATATCCGCTACGCGGGCCACACGATCTATGCGGGCAAGCAGGAGATCCCGGGTATGCCCTCCAGCTATGCGGCACAGGGCGAGGCCGAAACGCTGGAACTGTACACGGTGGACAAGGTCACCGGCGTGCGGGTGACGCTGTACTACACCGTGTTTGCAAGCCACGGCGTGATGACCCGGCGCGTGCGGGTGGAAAATGCCTCCGGCCGCCCCTGTGAGATCGAGCGCGTGCTGAGCCTGTGTGTGGATCTGCCCTCCATGGAGTACGACCTCCTCACGCTGTACGGCCGCCACAACCGCGAACGCTGTGTGGAGCGCCGCCCGCTTGCCCACGGTCTGCAGGGGGCGGAAAGCAAACGCGGCGTTTCCGGCCACAGCCAGAACCCCTTTGCGGCGCTGGCGGCCCGTGATGCAGGCGAGGAGCACGGCGAGGTGTACGGCTTCAACCTGGTGTACTCCGGTAACTTCACTGCACTGGCGGAATGTGACCACAACGCCACCACCCGCTTTGTCATGGGCATCAACCCCAACGATTTCGGCTGGCATCTGGAGCCCGGTGCGTTCTTCGACGCGCCGGAGGCCGTCATGGTCTATACGGACAAAGGCCTTGGCGAAATGAGCCGCATCTTCCACCGCTTCTACAACGCGCACCTCATCCGCGGCCGCTGGAAAACCGAAAAGCGCCCGCTGCTCATCAACAGCTGGGAGGCCGCCTACTTTGATTTCGACACCGAAAAGCTGGCGGCGTTTGCCGAATCCGCCAAAGAGCTGGGCATTGAGATGCTGGTCATGGACGACGGCTGGTTCGGCTGCCGCAACGATGACACCAACTCGCTGGGTGACTGGTTCGTCAACGAAAACAAGCTGCCCGGCGGTCTGGCGCCGCTCATCGAGCGGGTCAACGCCGCGGGGCTGAAATTCGGCATCTGGTACGAGCCGGAGATGATCTCGCCGGATTCGGAGCTGTTCCGTGCCCATCCCGACTGGCACGTCCATGTTGCAGGACGCGAGCCGATGCTGGGCCGCCACCAATATGTGCTGGACGTCTCCCGCGAGGACGTGCGCGAAAACATCTGGCAGCAGATGGTCAGCGTGCTTGGCAGCAACAAAATTGATTACATCAAGTGGGATTTCAACCGCAACATTTCGGATGCGGGTTCCGCGCTGCTGCCGCCGGAGCGCAAAAAGGAGTTCTTCCACCGGTTCATCCTTGGTACCTATGACCTGATGAACCGTCTGGTCACCACCTTCCCCGACATCCTGTTCGAGAACTGCTCGGGCGGCGGCGGCCGGTTTGACCCCGCCATGCTGTGCTATTCGCCACAGATCTGGACCAGCGACAACACCGACCCCATCGAGCGGCTTCCCATCCAGTTCGGCACCTCGCTGTGCTACCCGGCCTCCACCATGGGCGCCCATGTTTCCGCCTGCAGCCGCACCGGCTTTGAGACCCGCGGCAATGTGGCCATGTGGGGCACCTTCGGGTACGAGCTGGATCCCCGCAAGCTGACGGAAGAGGAAAAGGCAGTCGTCCGGGCGCAGGTGAAGGCATACCACGAAACCTACGGGCTGATCCGCAACGGCGACCTGTACCGTCTGGTCTCTCCGTTCGAAAATCCCTGGCGCGCCGCGTGGCAGATCGTCTCTCCCGAAAAAGACTGTGCGCTGCTTACCATGGTCACCGTGCGCAGCCGGCTTTATGCCCATGTTGTGCTCAAACTGCGCGGTCTGGATGAAAACCGCATGTACAAAAACGAGGCAACCGGTGAGGTTTGCTCCGGTGCGTCGCTGATGCGCGCCGGCGTGGTGCTTACCGGCGTCGCCGCAAACGACGGTGAAAGCGTCACCATCCGTTTTGCCGCGGTGGACTGATCGGAAAAATTGCCCCGCCGCAAGAAAAAAGGCTTGCTTTTCGGTATGCGGTGGACTATAGTAAATTTGTACGTCGACATTTGCGCGGACAGGAGGAAAACAGATGAGCTTCTTTGAAAAATACGACATCATCATCGGTGAAAAGCAGGAAAGTCCGTTCCTGAACCGGTACGGTATTTATCAGGACGGCACCACTCCCATGTACCGGGATGTGGACGGCAGACTGTGGGCAATGAGCGGTCACAGCCACATGGGTCACATCGGCATGTTCTGCGGCACCACGCTGGCGGATATGAAAGAGGTCTGGCCCATCAGCACCAATTTCTGTGTCGGTCATGCGGAATATGCGTTTGCCGGTGTCCGCTATCCGGAGGGCATTCTGCCCCGCGGCAGCATCTGGCCCTTCGGTCTGTACATCTGCCCCAACACCCACCGGTTCTTCTGCTTTTTCCATAACGAAAGCGGCTGGAACGGCAAGGGCACGGCCTATGACGCATTCGGCTACTGCAAAACGCCGGCCTTCGATTCCGACTTCCGCCATGTGGGTCTGATGCACTCGGACGACGAGGGCAAAAACTGGATCTTTGACCGGTGGGTGCTCACCGGTGAGCAGGTGGCCTTCACCGAAAAATTCAACCCCGGCGCAGGCGTCATGCAGGGGCAGAAGTCCGGCAGCATCCTGCTGGGCAGCGGCGATTTTTCCATCTTTGTCGAACCGGAAGGCGACTACATCTACATTTTCTACAACATCGTCCGTGTGCATACCGAAAACCGCAGCTGGGAAAGCTGCGACGTGTACGTCGCCCGCACCCGCAAGCGTACCGACGGCGTCATGGGCGATTTTGTCAAGTATTATGACGGCGCCTTCTGCGAGGCCGGCAACTTCGGCAAAGAGACCATGATCGTGGAAAAGGCGTGGCATCCCCGGGTGATGTACTCCAAAAAGTACAATAAATACTTCATGTCCGCCGTCACCATGCGTCCGCCGGCGGATCCGAAAGGTTCCAATCTGGACAACGTGATGGCCGTGCGCGTCAGTGACGACCTCATTCACTGGAGCGCACCCCTGCGCGCCCAAAAGGACGGCGCGGAGTTCGGCAACCACTATGTCGCCATGGTCAGCGATGCCCCCGCCTGCCAGCCCAACATCGCATTGGAGGACGATTTTGTGGTTCTGACCAACCACAACGGCACCGATGTGGCGGCATGGCCCGCAAAGTTTATTGAAAAATAAAAAAGGAGAACGGAAAAATGACCGTAAAAGAGATGTACCGGACCGCGCTGGAGCTGGTGGGGCTGGAGACCATGCCCGAGGATTCCGGCATTATTTACGACAACGGCAAAGAGGTAAAAAAGGTGCTGGCGGGTATCGACATGGATACCACCATCCTGATGCTGGCCAAGCAGCAGGGGTATGACTGCGTGGCGCAGCACCATCCCGCAGGCCTGCAGGATGCGGGCTGGGTGGAGTTGTTCGGCCGCGACCACACCAAAAAGCTGATGGAGTGCGGCCTGCCCGCCAACCACGCCCAGCGCCTTGCCACCAAGGATAAAGCCAAAAAGCTGCAGGGCATCCACAGCCGCAACCTGACCCAGATGCGCGACGTGGCCAAAATGCTGGATATCAGCGATGTGGCGTTCCACACCCCGGCGGATATGCTGGCGGAGCGCACCGTGCAGGCAAAAATGGACGCGCTTTCGGCGCGCAACCCCATGTGCACCGTACAGGACGTCATTGACGAGCTGCTGACCATCCGCGAATATCAGGATGCGCTGGACTGCCAGAAGCCCGAGGTCTGGGTGGGCAGCAAGGACAGCTATGCCGGTAAGATCTATGTGGAGATGTACGGCTACGGCGCACCCACGCTGGACGAGTACATCGCCTGCTCCGACGCGGGCGTCGGCACCTTCATCACCATGCACGCCAGCCCCGAGGTGGTGGAAGGCATGCAGAAGCACAACAAGTCCAACATCATCGTCGCAGGTCACATGGCCAGCGATTCTCTGGGCTTCAACCAGATCCTGGCTGCGTGGGAGGCCAAGGGCGTTGAAGTGGTGCGCATCAGCGGCATTGTGTAAAGCTGCTGCATGCGGCTGCATCATAACCGCATATTATAATAAAAAAGACCGCCGCGGCGGTCTTTTTTATTGTCAGTCTTTCGTGTGTCCGGCCATGCGTTCGCCCCAGCCCGTCGCCCAGCATTCCATGTAGGCGGCGTCGTAGGGGATGGCACGCTCCTGGCGCAGGCGGCGCAGCGGCGGCAGATTGCACCACAGCCAGCTTGGCAGGCCGATGACCGGCAGATACAGCGGCCCCAGCAGCAGCGACTGCAGCGTGTGACCATATTCGTGATGCAGGGTGTGCAGACAGCGCTCGCGGCTGCCGGGCGGCGGGGCGTCCGGGCACTCGCGCTGGTATGCCGCAGCGGGAATGAATACAAACATGCCCAGCGACATGCCGCCCCGGGTGTTCCACACCGTCACCAGCGCACCGTGATACCAGAAATGCGGCTGTTTGCGCCAGCGCAGAAAAACCATAAGACCCAGCAGGCTTTGCGGCGCACCCCAAAGCCACTGCCACAGAAAACAGATCGCCTTTTTCATGGCGCCGCTCCTAAAAATACAGGTTTGTTAAAAAGCGAAAAATGAGCCAAACAGCGTCCAGAAGCCCTCTGACGGCGGAAGCGCTTCAAAATGCAGCGGTTCGCCGGTCGTGGGATGGGCGAAGGCCAGCGAGGCGCTGAACAGTGCCACGGAGCCTTTCAGACGGCTGCCGTAACGGCCGTCGCCGCAAAGCGGGTGCCGGTGACCGGCAAACTGGGCGCGGATCTGGTGCGTGCGGCCGGTGTGCAGCCGTACGCGCACCAGCGTGACGGGCGTTTCCTCCGCAACGGCGGCAGCCAGCGTGCGGTAATCCAGCACGGCTTCCTTCACGCCCTTGCGCTGCTTTTTTACCACAAAGGTCTTGTTGGCGCGGGCGTCGTGGTACAGCCAGTCCCGCAGCTCGCCGCAGGCGGGTTCGGGCGTGCCTGTCACGGCGGCAAGGTACTCCTTTTGCATATCGCGCTGTGCGACGTCCCGGCAAAGCGCAGCGGCGGCCTCTTTTGTGCGGGCAAATACCATCACACCGCCCACGGGCGCATCCAGCCGGTGCACGGCGTATACCGGTGCGCCGGTCTGTTCGGCCAGCAGGCTGCACAGATCCGGCTTTGCGCCTTCCACGGCGACGCCGGCGGGTTTGACGCAGACAAGCACGTCCGCATCCTGATGCAGAATTTCGATCGTCATGGGCTGTCCGTCCTGTTCATCCGTCCGAAGCAAAAACAGTTCAGGTGGAGGATTTGGCCGCGGCGTACGCGGCGCACTTGGTGCGCCAGTAGGCGCTCATGCTGAAGGAGCTGTCCATCGTTTTGTCCTCGCCGAACCACTCCGGCGCGGCAAACAGCGTGGCCTCATCCAGAGAGGGAAATTCCACCTCGGCGTAATAAAACGCGGTGGGTTCGCCGCCGTCCACAAGGCTGCACTCCATAACACGTCCGTCTGCAAGGCGGTACAGGCGGGTCTGCTTGCGCACCAGAGGCACGCCGATAAATGCTTTCATCTGCGCAAACACGTCGGCAGTAAGCGGCGTTTCGATCTCGGTGCGGGCAAGGCGGCCCTTGCCCTTGATGCACAGGATGTATTCCGCGCGGGCAGGGCTGCCGTCAGCGGCGGCGGTCACCTCGCTGCGGATGCGCACCACCGGTGCGGTGGAGATATACCCCTGCGCTTTTTCGATCTCGCACAGAAACTCCACCCCCGCGGGCAGCCCGCCGGGCAACTGCTCGGGAAAGCCCGGCATCAGCCAGCGGCGTTCGATCTCGATCCCGGTGGTATTACTCATGGCACTCCAGCAGCTCGTTGTAATACTGCCACAAAGCTTCCTCGGTGTCAAAGTTGGCAACATACATCTGGTTGGCCATGGCGCCGGAAAGCGCCTCGGGGATGCGGCCGTGCATCTTCATGCAGTGGCCGTAGCGCTGCAGGATGGCGTCGTGGTCCATCACAAAGTTCTTGCCGTCACGGCGGCCGACAAAGGCGCAGAAGTGACGGTCCTGATAGGCGGGGATGGTGCTTTCGCCGAAGGCGATCATGTCAGCCCAGATCTTGTAAACGTTGGTGGAGTAGGCGAAATTGTACAGGTCGGGAGTGTAGCCGCCGGCGGGACGCATGTTGACCTCCAGGCCCAGAATGTCGCCCTTTTTGCCCAGTGCGGGCTGGTCCTCGTTCAGAACGAAGAACTCCAGATGGACGAAACGGCTCTTGACGCCGAAGGCTTCCACGGTGCGGCGGCCGACGTCCAGCATCTCGGGAGAGAGCTCGTTGACGATATAATAAATCGAGTTGTCGCCGGTGTTGACCACGTCCATCAGGCTTTCGGGGGTGACGTTGCCGCTTTCGAAGATGGGCTCGCCGTTGGGGCCGATGATGGCGTCATAGGTGCGGATGTAGCCGTTGACGAACTCCTCCATGATGTACAGGGTGTCGTCCTTGGTGGCGAAGAAGAAGTCCAGCTCCTCGTCGCTGCGCAGCTTGTAGGTGCTGCTGGCACCCACGCCGTTGTCCGGCTTGACGATGACGGGATACCCCACCTCGTGGGCGAAGGCGTAGGTGCTCTCCTTGTCGGTGACCAGATGGTAACGCGCGGTCTTGATGCCGGCCTTGGCGTAGTAGGCCTTCATGCCGGACTTGTAGCGGGTACGGATCATGTCCTCCTCCTGGAAACCGGAGGTGATGTGGAACTCGGTGCGCAGCTTGGCGTCCCGCTCCAGCCAATACTCGTTGTTGGACTCCAGCCAGTCGATCTTACCGTACTTGAAGGTAAAGAAGGCCACGGCGCGGAAGACCTCGTCGTAATTCTCCAGGCTGGATACCTTGTAGTATTCATGCATGGAGTCGCGCTGCTCCTGGGTCAGCTCGTTGTAGGGGCAGTCGCCGATGCCCAGCACACGCAGACCGTTGTTCTTCAGCTCCTTGCAGAAGCGCCAGTAGGTCAGCGGGA
>CAZYRD010000109.1:0-8250 GCA_964649475.1 uncultured Faecalibacterium sp. | reverse complement strand
CGAGATGGAGCGCACCCTGCAGGTGCTGGATGCCGCAGTGCTTGTGATAAGCGGCACCGACGGCGTGCAGAGCCATACCGAGACGCTGTGGCGGCTGCTGGAGCGTTACCATGTGCCCACATTTCTGTTCATCAACAAAATGGACCTTGCCGGCGCCGACCGTGACCGCGTGCTGGCAAAGCTGCAAAAACGGCTGCACGGCAGCTGCACCGCGATGGAGCTTTGCCCCGGTGCGGACGGCGCGCCCGTGCCCGGCGCCGATACACTGGAAAATCTGGCCGTATGCGACGAAGCGCTGATGGAGCTGGTGCTCTCCGGCGAAGAAAACTCTCCCGCACTGGATGCGGCGCTGAGCGCCGCCATCGCCGGGCGGAGGGTATTTCCCTGTCTGTTCGGCAGCGCGCTGAAATGCGAGGGCGTGGACGCATTGCTTGACGCGCTGGAACGCTGGTGCCCCGCACCCGCCCCCGCGCCGGAATTTGCCGCCCGCGTATACAAAGTGACCAACGACGACAGCGGCACCCGTCTGACCTTTATGAAGGTCACCGGCGGCAGCCTGAAGGCCCGCACCCTGCTTTCCGGCACGGACAGCGACGGCCCGTGGGAGGAAAAAGTCACCGCCATCCGCCTGTACTCCGGCGCAAAATACCAGACCGTGGAAGAGGTCCCCGCCGGCAGTGTCTGCGCCGTGACCGGCCTGACCCACACCCGCCCCGGGCAGGGCCTTGGCGCCGGTGCGGATGCACTTCCGCCCGTGCTGGAACCGGTGCTCACCTTCCGCATGGCGCTGCTGGACAATGTGGACGTTCACACCGCGCTGGGCGTTCTGCGCCGTCTGGAGCAGGAGGACCCCCAGCTGCATGTGCGCTGGGACGAGCAGAACGCCGAGATCCAGGTGCAGCTGATGGGCGAGGTGCAGCTGCAGGTGCTGACCCACCGGCTGGCACAGCTTGGTCTGCGGGTGCAGTTCGGCGAGGGAAGCATCCTGTACCGCGAGACCATCACCCAGCCCATCGAGGGCATCGGCCATTACGAGCCTCTGCGCCATTACGCCGAAGTGCATCTTCTGCTGGAACCAGGCGAGCCGGGCAGCGGCCTGCGCTTTGCCAGCGCCTGCCGCACCGACGACCTTGACCTGAACTGGCAGCGGCTGATCCTGACCCATCTGGAGGAAAAACAGCATCCCGGCGTGCTGACAGGCGCGCCCATCACGGATATGAAGATCACGCTGCTTGCCGGACGCGCCCATCCCAAGCACACCGAGGGCGGCGATTTCCGGCAGGCCACCTACCGCGCGGTGCGCCACGGTCTGCGCAGCACCGCCTGCAGGCTGCTGGAGCCGTGGTACAGCTTTCGGCTGGAGATCCCCGCCGAAAACGTGGGCCGCGCCATCACCGATCTGGAGCGCCGCTGCGCCGAATACGCCCCGCCGCAGACCCGTGGCGAGACCGTTCTGCTGACGGGCAGCGCCCCCGTCGCCTGCCTGCAGGATTACACCACCGAGGTGCTGAGCTACACCAAAGGCCGCGGTACGCTGACCTGTACACCGGACGGTTACCGTCCCTGCCACAACGAACAGGAGGTCATCGCCGCGGCGGGCTACAGCCCCGACGCCGACACCGAAAATCCGGCGGATTCCGTCTTTTGCGCCCACGGCGCAGGGTTCCTTGTCAAGTGGAACGAGGTTCGGCACTACCAGCACATCGACACCGGCTGGGGAAAACGGGCGTCCGCTCCGCTGGAGACCGCCAACGCCCGCGCCGCCGCCTCCCGTACCGAAAGCGCCGCCGGCCGTTACCGCGGCACGCCGGAGGAGGACAAGGAGCTTCTGGCGATTTTTGAACGCACCTACGGCCCCATCCGCCGCCGCAGCGCCGAACAGCTTTTCCGCTCCACCGGAGAAAGCCTGCGGCAGGAAAAAACCGCCCCGCAGCCCGCAGGCACCGAATATACGCTGGTGGACGGGTACAACATTCTGTTTGCGTGGGAGGATCTTCACGCGCTTGCACAGGAGGATCTGGACGCCGCCCGCGGCCGCCTGATGGATATTCTGTGCAATTACCGCGGCTGGCACGGCGGAGAGCTGATCCTTGTATTTGACGCCTACCGGGTAAAAGGCAATCCCGGCGAGGTGGAGGAATACCACGGCATCCACGTGGTGTACACCAAAGAGGCCGAAACCGCCGACATGTACATTGAAAAAGCCACCCACAAGCTGGGCCGTGACCACCGTGTCCGCGTGGCCACCAGCGACGCGCTGGAACAGCTGATCATCCTTGGCCACGGCGCACTGCGCGTTTCCGCATCCGCCTTCCGCGAAGAGGTGGACGCTGCGGAAAAGGCCATCCGCGAACTGCTTTCGTAACAAAAGATCCTTTGCGCCCAGCCGACGCAAAGGATCTTTTATTTGGTCTATATCGTGTTTTCCACGCACATCACACAAAGCCTTTGGTGGTGGCATTGCCCCGGATATCCACCCGGACAGTCTGTTCCACCATATCGTTCTCGTCCACGAGAATGTAGTGATCCGTCAGATTGGCAGAGGAACAGGCGTGGTTCGGGATGATCTGAATGCGGTCGCCGATCTTCACATCCGTCGTACCGGTGATATGGATCTTGCCGACCTCCTCGGAAAGCGCCGTCACCAGAAGCTCCGGATGGCCGATGACGCAGCCGTGCCCCTGCAGTGCGCTGTTGCCGTGTGCGCCCTGGTCCAGTCCCAGGCATTTTGCACCGGCGTCGCAGATCAGCAGATCCGCCCGCGGGCGGGAGATGACCGTTGCGCACACCGTCAGCGCACACTCCGCTTCGGCTGCGGTGCGGTTGGCGATCTGAATGCGGTCGTTGAAAATATAATTGCCGGGGTGGTACACGTTGATGTACGGATCCGCCACCGTGGCGGAAAACGTGGGCGTCGCGCCGCTGGTGACCAGCCCGACCTCAAAACCGGCCCCTTTCAGGTCATCCACCGCCCGGTGGATGGCGTCCAGCTCCTGCCGCGCATACAGGGGCACCTTATCCGCGTCCGGTTCGGCGTACACATGGCCGCAATGGGTGGAAATACCGGCGAAGGACAGGTTCGCAAGCTGCCGCAGCTGCTGCGCAAAGGGGAGGATCTCCTCTGCAGGCAGGCCGAAGCGGTGCAGGCCGCAGTCCAGAATGACGGTATAGCTGACCCTCACACCCGCCTGCGCGGCGGCGGCGTCCAGCTGCCGGGCGGCTTCCAGGCTGTCGATGCGCACATAAAGCCCGCACCGGCGCGCAAGCGCGGCAGCCCGGGCGCAGGAGATCTCTCCCGCCACCGGATAGGCGTACATCAGAGTGGTCATACCGGCATCGCACAGCGCTTCACACTCATCCAGCGTGCCACACAGGAAACCCGCCGCTCCCATCTGCCGCTGCAATGCGGCAATGGCGGTGGATTTGTGGGTCTTGACCATAGGCCACAGCTGCTTGCCATGCGCATCGCAGGCCTGCTGGTATTTTTTCAGATTTTCACGCATCGCTGCCGAACGGAGCAGCACCGCCGGCGTCTGCAGTTCTTTGATATGCATAACAGTCCGATCCTTATTCAGAAAGAGTTCCCCGACCGGTTTCCGTCGGTCGGGGATCCATGCTCACAGATAATTTTTCCGGCACCAGCCGACGGGATCTGCGGTAAAATCCGCCAAAGCCTCCTCCGCACGGCTGACCGCATCTTCCGCCACGGCGGCGGAAAGCTTCTGGTTCTCCACATCGGCGGTCAGCGCCTGCATCATGCGCTCAATGATATGCGTGGGCACCGTTCCTTTTTCGGCAAAGCGGCGAATGTGGTACGCACAGAGGGTCTGCTCCGCATGCAGAGCCTGATCCACCGCCACCGCGGCAAGGATGGCAAAATCCCGTCCGGCGGCGGCAAAGACCGCTGCGGCTGCGGCATCCGCTGTGCACTGGTCTGCCGCAAGGGCATACCCTTCGGCAGCCTGCCGCAGGGCTTCGGCGGCGGCACGGCAGCGCAGGCCCACATCCTCGATCAGCCACGGGTGCAGCTCCTGCTCATCCGAGGTCATCATAAACACCGCGCGGCGCGTGCTGCGCCAGCTGGGGCTGGGGGCGACCTCGCCCCGCACCCAGAAGCGGGTATAGGGATGCCATCCGGTATGCTTTTTGCAGATGGCACGCAGCTGCCAGCTCAGATCCCACGGATACAGCGCATAGCCCTTGTGCGCCGCCGCCATAGCGGCGGGCAGGGCGTGCACCTTAGGCCAGCGCGCTGCCAGCGCGGTCAGCGCTCCCGCCTCGTCGAGAGACGGATCCGCAAAGCAGATGCCCGCCATGGCCAGATCCGGTTCGGCAGGCAGATCCGGCCGGGTGCCGTAATACTCCTTGATGCCGTACAGCTCCAGTTCCTGCAGGCGATGGACCTGCTGCCACACCAGCGCAGGGGCAAAGACGTGCTGCAGCGGCTCGGTCTCCTCGTTGGCGCCGGTGAGAAACACCTCGCCGCACACGGGGATGCCCAGCTCGCCCGCCAGCAGGGCTGTATTGCGCAGCCAGCGGTCGGCGGGGTTCGCCTTCTGCACCTCGGCGATGTTGCTGTGCAGCATCAGGCCGAAATTCTCTTTGGGCAGCTCGGGCAGCATGGTGTAGATGCTGCCGGCAGAAACTTCCCACGGCTCCCACCACAGGCGTCCCGTGGGACGCTCGACCGCCCAGCGGGCGCTCAGCCGCTGCAGAAACAGCGGCAGACGTTTGTGCAGCGGAACACCGGCGGCAAGCTCACCGTCACCGAATTCACTGCCCTGCCAGGCCTCCTGATCAAAGGTGTACACCAGCACGTCGTCCACCTGCGGGATGCGCCGCGCCAGCAGCGTCAGCAGGTACTCGTATTTCTGAATGATCCGTTCTTTTTGAATGGAGTTGGCCTCGGTATCCGCTTCCAGCACCGCGTCATCCGCAAGAAGCTCATACAGCTTTCCGCTCATCCGGGGCGCGCCGAAATGAAAAATGGTGCGCATCCCCTCGGCGCGGGCCAGTGCAGCGCGCCGGGCGATCTCGTCAAACCAGCGGCGCTGACGGTCGTCCGGGGTATCCGCCGGGGAGAGAATATCTTCCAGATTCAGCGGTTCGTCGCCGGGACGGCTGCCCCATGCGATGTTGAGCTGTACGGTGTTGAAGCCGTGCGCCTTCAGGCGGCGCAGCGCCATGATATCAAAGGGAACGTCCGGATGCGCCGGGTTGCCCACCAGCGCAGCGCGCATGACAAAGCCCGCATCGGCATGGCCGCGCTCCTCCACCTTCAGACGGGGATTTTCGGCGCAGGCGTCCCGCAGCATGCGGCGCAGCGCGTTCAGCCAGCTGCCCAGCGTTTTTTCCATCTGTTCCGGGTGCGCCAGCACGATGTGCGCCTCGTCCTTCATGGAGGTCAGGCAGTCGTGCAGTGCATCCAGATTGGCGCCGTACCAGGCGGGCAGTTCCAGCTGAGCGGCAACGCTTTCGTGCAGCTGCTGCCGGCTTTTGATCAGCCGTCCGTCAAGGATCGCCCGTTTCATTCGTCCTCCTCCCCATACAAAAGCGTGAAGCTTTCGTAATGGTCATCGGTATAATAGATCAGCCCGTCGTTGGAAAACACGATGCGCTTTGCCCCGCGGGAGCTTTGTCCCAACGTGTCAATGTCGCATTCGGTATACCAGCGGCCTTCCTTTTCGGGCAGAAGGCCTTCATAGTTGCCAAAGCGGTCGCCGCCGATGCACATACCCCCGGCGTACGGCTCCAGCGAGCCGCCTTCCCAGCCCAGTTCACGGGCCTCCGCCTTGGTCATGAAATTGTCCGGCAGGCAGCCGTAGGTATGGATATACCACGCCACCTCTTCTTTGGTGGTATAACCGCCCTCATCCCAGTCGATGGGGTCTGCTTCGCCGGTGACGTTTTCGTCCGTCGGGTAATACTCCGCAGAACCGCCGGAAGCATCGATGTCCGCATCTGCTCCGTCATCGGCGGCACTGTCCGCTTCGCTGCCGGTCGACCCGGCTGCAGCGCTGTCCGTCCGTGCGGCGCCATCGTTGTCTGCTGCGCCGCTTTGCGCCGGAAGCGCCTCCCCGTTGGGCGGGGTGCCGGTGATATTGCTCTCATCCGTGGCGGCGCCGCCGGCAAGCTGGCTTTCGCCTTCTTCCGGCAGGCCTTCCACCGCCGCCTGCGGCGCGGAAGCAGGATCGCAGTCCTCCGCGGGTGCGGCGTCCTGCCCCCAGACGTTCCAGACCGCAACGGTAAGGATCAGCAGCACCGCCAGGATCAGGCGTGTGCGTTTGCTCAGTTTGATCTTCATGTACTATGTACCGGAACCTTTCCCTGCGGGTCAACCGGCCTGTACCACAAGCTTGCCGTCCACAAAGACCATGGCGGGCCTGCTGGCGACCTCGTGCCACAGACCGTCCATCAGCACCAGGTCGGCATCCTTGCCGACTTCGACGGAGCCCACACGGTCCGCCGCGCCGATGTGCTGCGCCGGACGGATGGTGATGGCCTGCAGGGCGTGGAATTCATCCATGCCGGATTTCATTGCCAGTGCGGCGCACATGGGCAGATACTCCTGCGGGATGACAGGAGAGTCGGTGATGATGGAGACCTTGCCGCCGGCAGCGTCCAGAATACCGGGGGTGGTGAAGGTCTTGTTCTGCAGTTCAAACTTGCTGGCATGGGTCAGGGACGGGCCGACGGCCATGGGCAGATCCTCGGCGGCCAGCTCTTCCACGATGAGGTGTCCCTCGGTGACGTGCTCCAGCGTGATCTTTACGCCGAACTCCCTGGCGATGCGGATGGCGGTAAAGATGTCGTTTGCCTGATGGGCATGGGCCTTCAGCGGCACTTCGCCGTGCAGCACGGGCAGCAGAGCCTCCAGCTTGAAATCCAGCGCGGGCTTCTTGCTTTCATCCCCCGCAGCGGCGGCGGCCTTCTTTTTCTCGTCGTATTCCTTCGCTTTGGCAAGCGTTTCGCGCAGCTTGGCGGCGGTGGCCATGCGGGAGGCGTTGTTCTTTTCCTTGTAGCAGCGCTTGGGGTTTTCGCCGAAGGCGCACTTCATGGCAGCGTAGGCGTCCAGCAGCATATCGTCGATGCGGCGGCCCACGGTTTTGATGACAGCGAACTGCCCGCCCAGCACATTGGCGGAACCCGGGCCGGTGCACACGGTGGTGACGCCTGCCTGCAGCGCATGTGCAAAGCCGGGATCCAGCGGATTGAGACCGTCAATGGCCCGCAGATGCGGAGTGAGGATATCGGTCATCTCGTTGGTGTCGTTGCCTTCAAAACCGATGCCGTACCCGTGCATGCCGAGGTGACAGTGCGCTTCAACAAAGCCGGGGTAGATGTTGAGGCCTGCGGCGTCCACGACCTGTGCGCCGGCAGCTTCCAGCTTTTCGCCGATGGCGGCGATCTTACCGTTATCATCGATCAGAATGTCCACATGCTGTGCTTCGGGCCTGACAGCGTCATACAGTGTTCCGTTGGTGATCAGGATCATAGAAAGGCATCCCCCTTTTTTGGATAATTTGTTATATTTTATGATAACACGTTTGCGCTGTTTTGTAAATGTGTAGAAATCTGACAAAACTGCATATTTCACTTGCGTTTGTTATTTTTTTGTTTTACAATAATAGTGGTTTAAAATACACTCACACAGGTTATTTCAAAACTCATTGAAAGGATGCAATATTATGGCTGATTATATTCTGAGCTGCTGCTCCACCGCCGATCTTTCCGCCGAGCATATGAAGGCACGCGATCTGAACTACGTTTGCTTCCACTACATGCTGGACGGCGTCTCCTACGCCGACGATCTGGGCGCTTCCATCTCCTCCGAGGATTTCTACGCCGCCATGGCTGCCGGCGCCGAGACCAAGACCTCTCAGGTGACTGTAAGCGAGTATTCCGACTATTTCACCAAGTTTCTGGAAGAGGGCAGGGACGTGCTGCATCTGACCCTTTCCAGCGGCATCTCCGGTTCCTACAACTCCGCCTGCATCGCCGCGGAGGAACTGCGCGAGAAATACCCCGAGCGCAAGCTGTACGTCATCGACTCTCTGGCTGCCGCCAGCGGCTTCGGCCTGCTGATGGACAAGCTGGCCGACCTGCGCGACGCCGGTATGGGCATCGACGAACTGGCCGCATGGGCCGAAGCCAACCGCCTGAAGCTGCATCACTGGTTCTTCACCACCGACCTGACCTATTTTGTCAAGGGAGGCCGTGTTTCCAAGCTGAGCGGCTGGGTGGGCACCG
>CAZYRD010000108.1:0-8469 GCA_964649475.1 uncultured Faecalibacterium sp. | reverse complement strand
CAGAGCGTACTGATGGCCCCCACTGAGATCCTTGCGCGGCAGCACGCCGCCACGCTGGACAAGCTGCTGGCCCCGCACGGCCTGCAGACCGCCCTGCTGACCGGCGCCGTAAAGGGCAAAGAGCGCACCACGGCGCTGGCGGCCATTGCCGATGGACGGGCGCAGCTGATCGTGGGCACCCACGCCGTATTGGGCGAGCAGGTGCATTTTGCCAATC
Organism: uncultured Faecalibacterium sp.; assembly: GCA_964649475.1. GTDB lineage: Bacteria > Bacillota > Clostridia > Oscillospirales > Ruminococcaceae > UBA1762. Next base: position 8,252 of record CAZYRD010000108.1, on the reverse strand, counting down.
TGGGCTTTGTGGTCACGGACGAACAGCACCGCTTTGGCGTTCGTCAGCGCGCGGCGCTGGCGGCCAAGGCCAACCACCCGCATATCCTCGTCATGAGCGCCACGCCCATCCCCCGCACGCTGGGGCTGCTGCTGTACGGCGATCTGGACATCTCCATTCTGGACGAGCTGCCCCCCGGTCGCAAGCCGGTAAAGACCTACGCGGTGGGCACCGACCTGCGGGCGCGGATGTTCGGCTTTATTGAAAAACAGCTGGCCGCCGGCAGGCAGGCGTATCTGGTGTGCCCCGTCATCGAGGAGGGCCAGAGCGAACTGCAGAGCGTGCGGGAATATCTGGAGCAGGTGGCGCAGCCGCTGCTGCCGGGCAGACGCATCGGGCTGATGCACGGCCGGCTGAAGCCCGCCGAAAAAAACGAGGTGATGCGCCGGTTTGCCGCCCACGAGCTGGACGTGCTGTGCAGCACCACCGTTATCGAGGTGGGTGTGGACGTGCCCAACGCCAATGTGATGGTGATCGAAAACGCCGAGCGGTACGGGCTTTCGGCGCTGCACCAGCTGCGCGGCCGGGTGGGCCGCGGCGCGGCGGAAAGCTATTGCATCCTTGTCAGCGATCACGACGGCGAGGACGCCAAAAAACGGCTGGATTTTCTTTGCAGCACCACCGACGGCTTTGCCATTGCCCAGTTTGACCTGGACAACCGTGGCCCGGGCGATTTCTTTGGCAGCCGTCAGCACGGCCTGCCCGCGCTGCGCACCGCCGACCTGATGCGGGACGCCCGCATGCTGGAATACGCCCGCAGCGAGGCACACGCGCTGATCGCCGCCGACCCGTCGCTGGATGCGTATCCCGCCCTGAAAGCCGCCGTGCAGCGGCTGTTTGCGGATGAGGGCAGCCTGAACTGAGTACGGCGGCAATTTTGCGCCGACCCACCGCTTCGGCAGCGGCCCGGACTGGCAACCGATCCTCGCAAAGGAGAAGTGATGTCATCCATCCGCTGTTCGCACCACAAAAAGACCTGCAGCAAAACGATGGCTGCAGGTCTTTTTTGTGCCGTTTTGCACGGAACAGGTATTTTTTCAAGTGAGTGGACACCGCCCGTTTCGCCCGTGACGGGAGCGTTTTAGCAGAATCCGACCTCCGCGGCGGGCGCGTTTCGGGCGCAGCGTCCGGTTTTCCCTGCTGCGGGCCGCCTACCCTGCGAGCGTTATTTTCTCCCCCAGACGATGAACAGGCCGGTGAGGTGGGTGAGGGCGGCGGCGGGGCCGTCCTGCTGCAGGCGGCGGGCAATGTCATCCAGCAGGGCGCAGCGCTCCTCGGCGTCGGCGCGGGCCATGCCGTGGGCGGCCAGGTAACGAATCTGCTGCTCCCGCCGGACGGCGGTGAGCGGCTGTCCCCAGCGATGGATGAACTGCAGGTCCTGCAGGATCCCGTCGTGCTGCGGTGTACCGGGCAGCAGGCAGGTGACTCTGTCGTTGAAACGGGCGTCGATCTCTTTCAGACCGGCGGCCTGCATCAGGTGCGGCAGACGGATGCCCACCGCCCAGTCCCGGCCCTGCTGTTCGTATTCGGTGCGCCACAGCGGAGTGTAATCTCCGGCGCAGCAGGCATCGGCGTAGTCCAGTCCGTGCACGTACAGCCCCGCGGCTTCGATGGCGCGGTCCACCTCCACGCAGATCACCAGCCCGCCGGAGCGTGCAAAGGAAGCCATGCGCCGCAAGAGCGCAGGGGCGTCGTCCACATGGCGCAGCACCGTCTGACAGAACACGACGTCGTACTGTTCTGCGGACTGCCACGCGTACAGGTCCGCCTGTATAAATTCCGCCGCAAGGCCCTGCTGCGCAAACAGGGCACGGCCCTGCTCCAGCAGAGGTGCCGCGTGGTCCACCCCGGTGTAGGTGCTGCCCGCGGGCAGGTGCGGCAGCAGCGCCAGCCCCATGGCACCGAACCCGCAGCCGCAGTCCAGCACGCGCACCGGCTGCGTCAGCTTCCACACCTGCTTTACCAGAAAACCGAGGTAGTCGTCGTTCCAGAGATAGCGGCGGCTGCGGCAGAGCTCCTGTGCACGGGCCGCCCAGAAATCCCTGTCGCCGGTGGCGGCGGGCACAAACCCGTCCGGCAGCGGGGCAAGGCCCAGAAGCTGATCGGCGCTGACCGCAAGGCTGCGGCACAGCCCCGGCAGCAGCGAAACATCCGGCAGGGTGACGCCGCACTCCCACTTGCTGACCGTCTGGCACGAAATACCCAGCTGTTCGCCCAGCTGCTGCTGGGTGAGGCCCGCTTTGCGCCGCAGCTGCGCGATGTTTTCTGCAATTTTTTCCATACTGTTTTTCTCCTTTTGATTTTCTGTGATGCCGTTGTTTTGGTCCGTGCCGTTATTCTAACACAAAACCCCGCCGCTTTTACAGCGCCGGGGTTTCGTATTCATTCTCTGTTTTGGAGAACGCAAAGCCGCTTTTTAAAACACCAGCTGCACCAGCAGCATGTAGCACACCGTACCGACGGCGATGGAAAGCAGGGTGTTCTTTTTCCACAGGTGCAGCGCCGCCACCACCGCGATGGCGATGGCCTCCGGAATGCCGTGGCTGCCGGAGAACAAACTCACGTTTTTTAAGCAGTAGACCACCAGCAGACCGAACACCGCCGCGGGCAGCATCCGGCCGAGGTACTGGATATACTTGGGGGTGGGTTTGCCGGCGGGGAACAGCACACACGGCAGAAAGCGGGTAAGCATGGTGCCCGCTGCCACCACAAGAATGGTGATGAGATGCTGTGCGTTGGTCATACGGCGGCCTCCTTTTTCTCCAGCAGCGGGCGCAGCACGGAAAGCGCCGCCAGCAGGGCGAGCATGGCGGGCAGAACAAAATTCTGCGCGCCGAAAACAACAAGACACAGCAGCGACAGCCCCAGCCCCAGCAGAGAGGCGGTGTGGTTTTTCTCTTTGCGCCACTGGTTGATGAAAATGACCACGAACATGGCCGTCATGACAAAATCCAGTCCCTCGGTGTTGAAGGACACCAGCGACCCGAACGCTGCACCCGCCCACACGCCGCAGACCCAGTAAAGCTGGTCCAGCAGCGAAACAAAGAAGTAAAACCAGTTTCGGTCCACACCGAGGGGCAGCTCCGCCGTGCAGTTGACGGAAAACGTCTCGTCGCACAGGGCAAAGATGAGATACGGTTTTTTGGCGCCGGCGCCCTTGTATTTATCCAGCATGGAAACGCCGTAAAACAGATGCCGTGCGTTGACCAGCAGCGTCAGCGCCAGCGCGTTGAGGGGAGCAAACGCCGCAGCCATCAGGTCGACGGTGAGGAATTCCATGCTGCCCGCAAACACCAGCACGCTGGTGAGCGCCGGATGCCCGAAGGGCAGCCCTGCACTGCGGGCAAGGATGCCGTAGGTCATGCCGAGGAAGAGAAACCCCGTCAGGATGGGGATGGTATGGGGAAACGCCGCCGCAAGCGCCCTGAGCACGGGGCTGTTTTTTCTGCGCATATGCCGAACCTCTTTCCATGCCTGCGCCCTGCGGCGCCGCATCGGTTTATGTTGAACATTATAATGCCGCCGGCGGCAAAACGCAACCCTTTGTTTTAGGCATTTTGTCTTAAATTTCTCTGGAATTTCGTCGTTTTGGATATAGGCAGCGGCCGCTGCTTCCTGTATAATCGGAACAGACGTTTTGGATCAGGAAGGAGAGCCCACGCATGAAAACGCTCAACGTTGCCATCATCGGTCAGGGCCGCAGCGGCCGTGACATCCACGGACATTTTTTCCGCAGTGAGCTGAACACAAAATTCAAGGTCGTCGCCGTCGTGGACGCACTGGCCGACCGCCGTGCCCGCGCCGCCGAGGAGTACGGCTGCGACGTTTACGCCGACTATCACGAGCTGTTCGGCCGCGACGACATCGACCTTGTGGTCAACTCCACCTTCTCGCACATGCACGCGCCCATCAGCATCGACCTGCTGGAGCACGGCTTCAACGTCATCTGCGAAAAGCCCTTTGCCAAAACCTACGAGGAGGGCTGCCGCGTGATCGCCGCCGCAAAAAAGAACGGCAAAATGGTGAACGCGTTCCAGCAGTCCCGTGTGGCGCCGTATTACCGCAAGATCCGCGAGGTGCTGGCCAGCGGCATTCTGGGCGAGCTGATGCAGATCTCCATCTCCTTTTCCGGCTTTGCCCGCCGGTGGGACTGGCAGACCAGCCAGGCCTTTGCCGCAGGCGGCGTGCGCAACACCGGCCCGCATCCGCTGGATCAGGCCATGGATCTGCTGGATTTCCCGGAAAATCCCACCGTGTTCAGCCGTCTGGGCCGCGCCAACACCTTCGGCGATGCGGACGATTATGCCAAGATCATGATCAGCGTACCGGGCAAGCCGCTGGTGGATGTGGAGATCAGCAGCTGCAACTGCTACGCCCCCTACACCTACGTCATCTGCGGCAAAAACGGCTGTCTGCGCGCAACGCTGGCCAAGGTGGAGGTGCGGTACTTTGACCCCGCCACCGCGCCCGAGCAGCACCAGATCCTGACGCCGCTGATGGACGAAAAGGGTCTGCCCATCTACTGCGGCGAAAAGCTGGACTGGAAGGAGGAGAGCTGGGATATCACCGGCGACCCCTTCAACGAGGCGGTGCAGAGCTACTACGACATGATCTACGATCACCTGACCGAAGGCAGGCCCATGGCCATCACCCCGCAGCAGGTGCTGACTCAGCTGAAGGTCATCGACCTCATCCACGCACAGAACCCGCTTAGCGTCATGGAATAACCCCTGCGGACGGGAGCGATACAGCGATTTTTTCGGCGGCTGCCCGCATTTGTGCAGGCGGCCGCCTGTTTTTCCCGCCGCAGCAGCAAAGAAAGAGGAAAGCCTATGTGGAGTTTTATTTCGACCTGGCCGTTTTCCCTGCAGGCAGCACAGGCGGGCAAGGCCGTGCTGGAAGCCGGCGGCGACGCCATGGATGCGGTCGTCGCCGGTATTCACACCGTGGAAAGCGACCCGGAGGTGTGCTCGGTGAGCCGGGGCGGCTTTTTGAACGAGCGCGGCGAGCTGGCGCTGGACGCCGCCGTGATGGACGGTGACACCCTGCGCACCGGCGCGGTGTGCGCGGTACGCGGCTTTGAACACCCGGTGGACATTGCCCGCGCCGTGATGGAGCACACCCGGCACAACATTCTTGTGGCGGAGGGCGCAGAGGAATTTGCCCGCAGAATGGGCATTCCCGAGGCCGGCATGGAGGCGCTGATCACCGAAAGCGCCCGCGAGGCGTGGAAAAACGTCACCGCCGTGGGCCACGACACCATCGGTGCCATCGCGCTGGACGAACACGGCAAGCTGGCGGTGGGTACCTCCACCAGCGGCGCCAACGGCAGAATGTTCGGCCGCGTGGGCGATTCGCCCATCATCGGCAGCGGTTTTTACGCCGAAAGCGGCGCCGGCGCCGCAGCCGCCACCGGCCTTGGCGAGGACATTATGCGCACCTGCTGCAGCTTCCGCTGCGTGGACCTGATGCACGCGGGGCTTTCGCCCGCACAGGCTGCCGAAACCGTGGTGCGCACCGCCCATGAGGCCATTGTGCGCCACGGCGGCAAGCCGGACTGCATTGCCGTGGTGTGCATGAACGCCGCCGGCGAATACGGCGCGGCCTGCAACCACCGGGAGTTCTGGTATGCCGCCGCCGATGCGACGACCGCCCCCGCTGTGACCGAGGTTTTCCCGGTGCTCGACAAGGACGCCGGTACAAGATTTTTTGACGGAGTGACCGGATATGAAAGGTAATCACCGCGTACACGAACCCAAAATCCCCTGCTGCCCGCCCGTGTGCCGCAGCCACCGCGCCGTGGGCAAGCCCGGCGTGCTGGACGGCGACCTGAGCAAGCCCTTCTGGCAGACGGGCGAATGGATGGACACCTTTTACGACATTGAGGGCGACCCGCAGCCGCGCCCGTGGAAGCACACCCGCGTCAAGGTGCTGTGGGACGACGAAGCGCTGTACGTCGGCGCCGAGCTGCAGGACGACACCATCTGGGCCACCGTGATGGACCGGGATGAGCTGATCTACATCGACAACGATTTCGAGATCTTCCTTGCCCCGCAGGACACCAGCCACCTGTACTACGAGATCGAGATGAACGCCGCCAACGCGGTGTGGGATCTGCTGATGGAGCGCCCCCAGCGCGACTGCGTGCGGCGCATATGGGGCTGGGACGTCAAAGGGCTGGAAAGCGCCGTGCGCATTGACGGCGTGCTGAACGACCCCGCCGCCGACAACAAGGGCTGGAGCCTTGAGGTGAAGATCCCCTGGTTCTCGCTGCGGGAGTGCGCCAAGGATTCCTGCTATCCCGACCACATGGTCCCCAACCTGGGCGAGGTGTGGCGGATGACCTTCTCCCGCGTGGAGTGGGAGGTGGATGTGGTGGACGGCAAATACGTCAAGCGCACCGACCCCGCCACCGGCGACTGCCTGCCGGAGCACAACTGGCTGTGGGCGCCCACTGGCATCTACGACGCCCACGTGCCGGAGATGTGGGGCTACCTTGTCTTTACCGAAGCCGGTGAGGAGCACCCTCTGCCCGCCGATGACGAGGCCAGGCTGGTGCTGCGGCGGCTGTACTACCGCCAGCACGCCTACGGCTGCGAACACGGTGCCTTCTGCCCCGACGCCGAAGCGCTGCTGGGCGCGGAGGCCGCAAAGTGGGGCGTAAAGACCTACACCACCCCCAGCATGTTTGAAGGCATTCTGGAATGGAACGGCACGGTATACCACATTGACCAGAGCGGCTACCTGTGGGCAGGCGAGCTGTTCTGAGTTTTCCCGGAAAATGTGCGCAAAATTGCGCATAAAAGAACGATCCGCCGGCCTTTTGTGGGCGGCGGATCGTTTTTCTGTGTGTGTTTTCTGCGTGCGTCATTCTGCGGCCGTTTCTCTTTTCAGCGGCGGACAAAAATTTTTTACGGCGTCACAGCATCTTTTTCAGCACAAGCAGCAGCACGACGCACACGGCGGCCAGCACCAGCACCGCCGTCAGCATGCCAAACAGGTTTGCGCGGCGGTCGGCCGCAGGCGCATCACCGGCAGCGGCGGCGGGCTTTTCTTCGGCTTCCAGCAGCTTTGCGCGGCGCAGGGCCCGCACCACCGGTTTGTACAGCAGCAGCGTCAGCGCGGCATTCAGGCTGCCCTTGAACAGGTTGAACGGCAGGAACATGGGCACCAGCAGCGCGGCGACCTGATCCCGCGGCTGGTTCATGTACAGCGGCGTAAGCAGGTAGTTCCACAGCAGCATGGCCGCCGTCATAAGCAGCACGCCGGAAACCAGCCCCAGCACGGCGCCGCCCATGGTGCGGCGGCGGCGGTAGACAAAGGCCGCCGTACAGGCAAAGCTGCAGGTGGAGAGGATGTTCATCACACAGCCGATGATACCGGTGTCGCTGACGGAGATCATCTCCACCAGAGAGACCACCGCCGACACCGCCAGTCCGGAAAGCGGACCGAACAGCAGGCCGGCAAAGGCGATGACCACATCCTTGGGGTCGTATTTCAGCCACATGACGATGGGGATGCGCCCCACCATCATCACAACATAGGCCAGCGCGCTGAACATTCCCAGCAGCGCCAGCTTGCGGGTACGGTTTTTGCGAAGATCGTTTTTCATAGCAGACAGCCATTCCTTTCCGGGTTCCGGCGGGTGCGCCGGAGATTTTTGAAAAAGAAAACACCTGAAAGACCGGGGTCGGTTTTCAGGTGTCGGCAATGCAAAAGGAACCGCAGCATCCTCTGACACAGCCGGCCTTCTTTCATCCAGACTTTACTGTTGGTTTTGGAATCACACCAAATCGGCGCATTGCGCTCGCGGACTGTACCGCCAATCGGGAATTTCACCCTGCCCTGAAGACCACTGGTAACAGATATTCACTTTTCTTTAAAAATAGAATACACGGCGCGGGGGCGTTTGTCAAGAGGGACGGCCGCCTGCGCCGCAAATTTTCCCATCAAAATCACAGGAAACTGCTGATAAAGATCTCCAGACCGATGGCAATGAGGATGACGCCGCCGAAAATGCCGGCCTTGCCCGCCAGCTTTGTGCCGGCTTTTTTGCCGATGATCAGGCCGCCCATGCAGATGACAAAGGTGACCGCCGCAATGAGCAGCGCCGCCAGAACAGCCTCGCCCACGTTGTATTCGGCAATGGTAAAGCCCACCGAAAGTGCATCGATGGAGGTGGCCACGCCCTGCACCAGCAGCGCGGTAAAGCC
>CAZYRD010000107.1:0-8526 GCA_964649475.1 uncultured Faecalibacterium sp. | reverse complement strand
CGAACCCAGACAAACAGAGTCAGAGTCTGTCGTGCTACCTTTACACAATTCCGCATCGATGATGCTTGATTATTATAGCGTAACAAATCGGATTTGTCAACAGGAATTTTCGAAATTTTTCAAAATTTTTTTCGGAGGCTAAAAGAGTAAAGGAAACGCAGGCGTTTTATAGCAAAAAAAGAACTCGTTTACCGTCCGCAAGTCGGAGCCATTCCGGCCTTGACCGACTTTTTTTGCGGATATTCCCTAAAATGTTAAAAAATAGGTTGAAAATATCCTAGATTTGCGCTATACTGAAACCTGTCAAAATATGTCTGAAAGGGGCGTGTGCCGTGAAGATCGATACCCACAGGCTGGTATCCATGACGGAAGCCAATCAGAATTTTTCCAAGGTGGCCCGGTTGGTGAATGAAAACGGGTCCGCTTTGATATTGAAAAACAACCATCCCCGGTATCTTGTGCTGGATTTTCAGAAGCTGGGCGAGGAACTGGAACTGACGGTCGAGCCCACGCAGAAAGGGGGCGGACGCGGATGAAGCCAAAACGCGAGAAAAAATATGTGCTGCGCCGGCTGACGGCGCTGCTTTTGCTGGTGGCGCTGGTGGCGTGTACCGTGCCGTTGGCCGGGTTTCGCTCGCAGGCGACCAGCTCCTTTACCGAGTATGAGCAGGAGCTTATCGCCGCAGGCTTCCCCGAAAGCTACGTGCATCTGCTCAGCCGTCTGCATGCCGCGCACCCCAAGTGGAAGTTTGAACCCTACCACACCGGTCTCAACTGGGCTGAAGCAGTGGCGGCGGAATGCTCCGGCGGCCGCAGCCTGATCGTCCATACCGCCGGTGATGTTTTTAAAAGCAAGGCGGCGGGCTGCTACGATCCCGCCACCGGCGCCTACACCTTTGTGGAAAGCGGCTTTGTCACCGCCAGCGAGTTTGCGGTCTCCTATTACATGGATCCCCGCAATTTCCTGCGGGATGAGTACATTCTGCAGTTCGAGTCGCTGAGCTACAATGCCGGTACGGACGAGCTCAGCGTCATCAAACGCATCCTTTCTGGCTCGGTGCTGGGAGGCGATGTCATCGTCTACCAGAACAGCAAGGGCGAAAGCAACATCATCGATATCTCCTATGCACAGGCCATTCTGGACGCCGGCAAAAAGCATGGGGTCAACCCGTATTATCTGGCCTCCAAGATCCGCAACGAGGTGGGCAGCGGCGGCGCCACCATCTCCGGCACGGTCAGCGGATACGAGGGACTTTATAACTTTTATAACATTTATGCATACGGCGCAAGCAGCGTACAGCAGTCGCTGGCCTGGGCCGGAAGCGGAAGCAGCTATAACCGCCCGTGGACGACGCCGGTGCGCTCCATTGACGGCGGCGCGGAATACATTGCCGCCGGTTATCTCTCCCGTGGGCAGAATACCAGCTATTTCCAGCGCTTCAACGTGGTGAGCAAGCCGTACTACTCGCATCAGTACATGACGGCCATCCACGGTGCGGCAGAGGAAGCAAAAAACACGTACGAGGCTCTGGCGGAGGATGTGTTCAACGCCGAGCGCACCTTTGTCATTCCCGTGTACAACAATATGCCGCAGTCCTCTGCGTATCTGGCAGACTCCATCAGTCTGGCCAACTATGCCGGTTCCGGTGTGGCGAACGCCAGCGTTAACCTGCGTACCAGCCCCACCACCAGTGTTTCCAACAAATCCGGCAAGGTGCTGCCCGCCGGTACGCCCGTCACCATTCTGGAAGAGGTGCGCAGCAGCGGCACCGACTTTATGAAGTACCCGTACTGGTACAAGGTTTCTTATTCCGCTGGCGGTGCAAGCCATGAAGGCTACGTCTGCGCCACCTACATCAACGCCAGTTATACGCAGAACCGGCTGGAGATCGGCTCCACGATGGAGATGCAGTACGTGCTGTCGCCGTCGGCCGCGTCGGAGTCGCCCACCGTCACTTCCTCCAACACGGCGGTGGCGACGGTCAACTCCAACGGTACCGTGGTGGGCGTGGGCGAGGGCATTGCCCTTATTACCGCCACCACCAGCAACGGCAGCCGCGTGACCATGAGCCTGAGCGTCGTGCCGTCGGTCAGCGGTGTGATCTCGGTCACTGAGCTGGTACTCAACGCCGAGCAGCTGACCCTGAGCAGCGGCGAAAGCTTCAAGCTGGCGGCGCAGATCTTCCCGCAGGATGCCACCCTCAAGACCGTCACGTGGAGCACGGACAATCCCTCCGTGGCGGCTGTCGGCAAGGACGGCACCGTACAGGCGGTCGGCGGCGGTACGGCGGTCATCGTGGCCTCGGCTGCGGACGGCGGCGTTTACGCCACCTGTGAAGTCAAGGTCAACGCGCCGGTCATTGAAGAGCCGGAGCTGCCCATCGGCGATCTGATCGACTTCGACACCAGTCTGGAGCAGATCCAGCAGACCATCACCAATCTGCAGAGCGCCATTGAAGAGGCGGAAAAGCTGGACGAGATGACGAAGGGTCTGCTGGGCGGGACGGATATCCCCACCGAGGTGCCCGAGGTCGGCGAAGGGCTGATCCCGCCCGAGGAGCTGATCCCCGAGCCGGACGATGATTTCCTTAACCGCAATACCCTGCCCGGTGCGCAGGTGACCTCCTTTGCTGTCGGCGTGATCGCGCCGGACGGCAGCGCGGTCACGGACGCTGTTGTGCTGCTGAAAAGCGCCAGCGGAAAAACCGTATCCACCGCACGGCATGTGGCGGACGGTCAGTATATTTTTGAAACTGTTCTGGACGGCAGCTACACCGTGGAGGTGACCGCGGCCGACGGGCGGACGGTGAACGGCGAGATATCCTTGAGCGGCGGTGTGCTGAAAGGCGAAACAACGTTTGCACTGACCCCGCCGGAGGAGCGCAGCGATCTTGGCGTCAAGGTGGCGGCAGCCGCAGGTGCGGTGATCGTGCTGGTCATCCTCATCAGTTCCATCGTGGGACATGTCCGCCGCAAAAAGGCCGGCCGCAGGCGCACATGGTATCGCTCTATGTAAATGTAGGCAGCCAACATATTTTGCTTGCAACCGCCAGGCACAAACAGGTATAATAACAGTACGGCCGTCCGGATGCGGGCGGTCGTATTGTTTTTGAAAAGAAAGGATGCAAAAGCATGAACGATAAAGAAGTCAGCGAGCTGCGGCGGCGCCTGCGTGCGGAGAAAAACAACATCACGCACATCTGCGGCTGCTATGTAAACGACAAGCGCGAGGTCATTGCCCTGTTTGATGAATCCGTCTCCATGATGCCCAATGAGGAGGCGGAAAAATTCTTTGCGCTGTTCAAAAGATCCCTCAGCGGCACGCTGGGCAAAAACCTCATTGATATCAGCTTTGCCACGCAGCAGGTCGTGGACAGCGACGAGCACCGCCTGCTGATGGCGCTGAAAAATTCCGCCCTCAAGGATCAGGGCGCGGTGGAGACTTTTTACCAGCGCGTTATTGACGCCATGGATCTGGAAGGACAGTATCTGATCCTGCTGGCCTGCGACACCTACGATGTGCCTTACCGCAGCAGCGACGGCTACGGCCAGCAGGATGCTTCGGACCAGGTGTTCACCTATGTGGTGTGCAGCATCTGTCCGGTAAAGGAACAGCAGCCCGCTCTGTGCTACACTCCGTCCAGCAACGCCTTCCATGCCAGCGAGCTGACCCGCGCGGTGGCTGCGCCGGAGCTGGGCTTTGTGTTCCCGGCTTTTGACGGCCGCGCCACCAACATCTACAATGCGCTGTACTACACCAAGGACACCGAAAGCAGCCATCAAAGCTTTGTGGACGCGGTGTTCCGCACTCAGCTTCCGCCGCCCGCCGCGGTGCAGAAGCAGACCTTTCAGGGTGTGCTGACCACGGCGCTGGCCGAGGAATGCAGCTTTGACGTAGTGCAGACGGTGCATGGACAGATCTGCGAGGCAATTGAGCAGCATAAAGCGGAAAAAGATCCCGAACCGCTGAAGGTCTCCAAAGGCGAAGTGCGCCGTATGCTGGCCGGTGCAGGCGTTTCCACCGAGCACATCCAAAGCTTTGAAGAGCGTTACGACGAAGAGTTCGGCGCCGCCACCGACATCAGCGCCAAAAACCTTGTGGATAATAAAAAATTCGAGGTGCGCACCCCGGACGTGGTCATTCAGGTCAGCCCCGAGCGCAGCGATCTCATCGAGACCCGCATCATCGACGGCACCCGGTACATCCTCATCTGCGCCGACGAAGGCGTGGAGGTCAACGGCGTTTCCATCCATATCCGGGAGGAAGAATAAGTTTTGGGGCATGACAGGGGACTGGTTGGTCTGTTCCCGATCATCCGGTGACATAACAAAAACGGCTGCTGTCCGGATGGACAGCGGCCGTTTGCTGCGTTAAATGCTGTTCGTGAAATTGTCTTTGCGGAAAACCGGCGGCAGAGGAACGGTGATGACCGTATTTGGCTCACATCTCATGAACGTTGCGTTCCACCACGGCTTTGCGCAGCCGGGGCGAAAGGTTGATGAAGTAGTCGGAATAGCCGCCCACGCGGACGATCAGATCCCGATGGGCTTCCGGATTTTCCAGCGCGTCCAGCAGTTCCTCCGGCGAGGTGACCGTCACCTGTACCTGAATGCCGCCCATGGCAAAATAGCCCTCCACCAGCGCTTTCAGGTTTTTCTCCACGCTGTTTTTGTTCAGGGTCAGGTTCAGCACCGAAATACCGTCCGCCATGTTCTGCGGCAGCTTGGCGGCGCTGCACAGCATGGCGGTGGGGCCTTTCAGCGCTTTGCCGCGCAGGGCGGCGATGGAATCGCAGGTGGGGTCGCCGCGGCGGCGGCCGTCCGGCGTGGGACCGACATTCCTGCCCAGCTCGTCATACCGCAGGTACTGGTGCTCGGTGAGGAGATAGGCGTCGATGAAGCCGCGGGGCTTTTTGTCACGGTAGACGCTGTATACACGGCGGGCGTATTCCGCGCCCAGTGCATCGGCACGGTCATCGTCCGTGCCAAAGCAGGGGCAGGCCTTCAGTTGGCTATACAGCTGCGGATCCTCGGCGGTCAGCTTTGCCAGAAAATCCTCCGGCGTGTATTTCTTTTTCTCAAACACCAGCTCCCGTACCGCCAGCAGCGAGTCGATCACGTTGATCAGGCCACTGTCGCTGGACTGCGTCCAGGTGTAGCGCGCACCGCCGCCGTTGAAATCCAACCCTTTTTCAATGCAGTCGTCGGTGAACAGCGTGCGGATGGGGTTGGGCAGATATTTGGACATGTAGATATAGTTGTCGGTGATCCACTCCAGCTGCATGTCGATCTCGCTTTGCGTCTTTACGCACAGACCGTTGAAGAAATCGTCAAAATCCTCTGCTTCGGCCAGATGCGCGTGCAGATACTGTTCGAAAATGGCCAGCAGCGGAATGTCGGCGTCCGTGCCGCCGGCACGGGTGATGCCCTGCAGGTTGGTCTCGGTACAGCCGCAGCCCACAAACAGCCGCAGTTCCTCATCCGGAATGTGCGGGAAGCGGGCCTTGAGCATGTCGTGGATGCCCTTGTCGTTGTAAAAGGAGGGATGGGTGGTGCCGTCGCGCAGGTTTTCGGCGGCGATGTCCCAAAGCTTCTGCGGCATGTCTCCGGTCACGCGCAGCTCCAGCAGCGGGCGGCGCTTGCCCTTGACGGCGCGCAGCGCCTGTTCGGTGATCCCGTTGTACTTTGCGCCGATGGTGCAGGACCAGTAATCCATGGCGTCGATGTTGGCAAACAACTGCCGGATGACCTCGGTCAGATCCTCGCCGTCGTACAGGTGGTCAAGACCGTCGTCCAGATAGCCGAGGTTGTCGCAGCCGTCAAAATAGAAGATCAGGTTCCATGCCACCAATCCCTCATAATAGCTGGCGGCAGGTGCAAAGGGCACGCGGCGCACGGCGGCGGCCAGCTCGGCGGGCGCGCCCGAATTTTCCAGATAGTCCGCGCTGCGCCGGATGTAATTCTCCATGCCGGCCAGAAGCACCAGCAGGCCCTCACGGAACTCCTCACCCACGGGACGCAGCTTTATCCGCTCGCGGTAGGAGGCAAGCCCCTCTTTGACGATGCGCTTGTAGTTGGGGGCGGCGTGCGTCCAGCCAAAGCCATGGCTGACCTCGGCAAACTCTTTTAAAATGTGGGCGGCCTCGGGACTTTTTGCCTCCAGACGGGCCCAGTCCACACCGTAGGTCTGGGCGTAGTTCGGCTGCACGGCACAGCTGCTGTCAAAAAACTTTCTGCCGCAGGGGTACAGGGCTTCGCCGTCATACCGGGCGGGCGGCAGCGCTTCAAAATAGCGGGCGGCGCCCAGTGCGTGCCGGTAAAAGCAGCCTTTTTCCGGTTTTTCAAACAGGCCGGCGGCATAAGGTTCACCGATGGAGTAAAACAGTCGGGCGGTTTCGTTCATGACGGCGCTCCTTTGTGGTTTTGTGGCGGGTGTTCAGCGGAAGGAACGGTGTTCCGGACGGACGCAGGGCTTTCTGTATTTATAATAGCAAGCGGAAAGTGCTGTGTCAAGCGGCAAAGCGGCGGTACAGGCATGCAGGCAAAGCGGCGGTACATGCAGGCAAAGCGGCGGTACAGGCAGGTCTTGCAATACATGATACAAAAGTGTTATACTTATAAAATACTATACATGATACAGCGCGGCGGCTGCCGCATACGGGCGGCGGATATGCCGCCGGAAAGAAGAGGGACGTGAGCATGGCAAACAACAAAAAACCATCCAACGATCTGGGCTACTGGATCACGGCGGCAGTTTTTCTGTTCATGGGCGCTTGGCCCGTTTCGCTGATCATGCTTCTTGTCAAGCTGACCAGCGATAAAAAACTGGATAAGACCGTGCAGCGCATGACAAACCGCACCACGTCGCAGCGGGTCAGTGCCCGTCCGCAGACGGTGCAGAATACGGCGGCTGCGCCGCGCACAGAGATGCCGGGCCAGACGGGCTTTACCGATGCGATGCCGACCGGACAGCCACAAAAGAGCCGAAAGACGGAAGCTTCCGCCCACCGCAGCGCGGGAGATACCGTGCTGCGCAAGCCCAAAAAAGGTGCAAAGCTGCTGATGGTGGTGGGCGCGGTTCTGGCCGCCATCGGCGCGGTGACCGTGTTCGGCTCACTGGCCGAAATGGTGAGCTGGGGTTATTACAATTATCTGCTGGAGCAGATATTCAGCGGGTTGGGCTTTATCCTGTGCGGCGGTGTTATGTACGGCGCCGGCCGCGGCATGAAAAAGCGGGAGCGCCGGTATCAGGACTACCTGCGCGTCATCCGCAACGAGCGTATCGTCTTGCTGAAAACGCTGGCTTCCGTAGCGGGCGTTTCGGTGCGCAAGGCCACCCGCGATCTGGAGGAGATGCTGGAGGACGGCCGCCTGCCCGAGGGTGCTTTTCTGGACCGCACCCGCGAGTGTCTGGTGCTGGATCCCGCAGCGATGCCCTATCGTGTGGAGGCCGAAGCGACACTGAACCTGCAGCGGGAACAGGCTGCGGAGATGGAGAACCCTGAAACGGAGCCGGAAGATGCCCCCGCCGGGGAATACGCCCGCATCCTGCACAACATCCGCACCGCCAACGAGGACATTCTGGACGAGACCATGTCCGCCAAGATCGACCACATCGAAACCGTTGCCCGCTCCATTTTCGCCATCGTGGAGGAAAAACCGGAGCGCCGGCAGGAGATCCGCAGCTTTTTCAACTACTATCTGCCCACCACGCAGAAGCTGCTGGATTTTTACGCACAGCTGGAAGCGCAGCCGGTGCAAAGCCAGACCATTCAGGATTCCCGCAAAAACATCGAGGGCATTATGGATAACCTTGTCCGCGGCTTTGAGAACCAGCTGGACAGCCTGTTCCGCGCCGATGCGCTGGATATTTCCAGCGATATTTCCGTGCTGGAAAACATGCTGGCGCAGGACGGCCTGAATGCCAACCCCGGCGAGGACGCCATTGCGCAGATGGCGCAGCGCTCGGCCGGTACGGGCGCCGCCCGTGCGGTGCAGCGCCCCGCAGGCGCCGTCGCCGCGGCCACCGTGCCCACGCCGGAAAAATACTGACATTGCCGAGGAATATCGGGAACGGATAGAACGGTTCATCCGCACTTTGCTGTGATAAAGGAGAGTATAAAATCATGCGTGCTGTTGTTACGGTTGTAGGCAAGGACCACGTCGGCATCATTGCCGGCATCTGCATTGCGCTGGCGAAAAACGGCGTCAACGTTCTGGATATCAACCAGACCGTTATGCAGGAATTTCTCACCATGAACATGCTGGTGGATACCGCCACCGCCACCGTCAGCTATGCCGAGCTGGTGGATGCGCTGGCGGCCGCCGGCGAAGAGCTGGAGGTCAACGTGCGCATCCAGCGCGAGGATATTTTTGACGCGATGCACCGCATCTAAAGACGAAAAATTGCAGAATTTCACCCGAAATACAATAAGGAATAACTTTTATGCTGAACCAACGAGAGATCAAAGAAACGCTGCATATGATCGACAGCGAGCATCTGGACATCCGCACCATCACCATGGG
>CAZYRD010000106.1:0-8559 GCA_964649475.1 uncultured Faecalibacterium sp. | reverse complement strand
CTCCTTTATTATACCAAAAAAGGCCGCCCTTGGCGACCTTTTTCGACAGGCTGAAGCGATGCGGCTGCATCGCTTCTTTTTTGTGCAAAAACGCTGTTTACGCAAAATGATATTTGCTGTACAAAATACCGTTTACTCAAACAGTACAAGCTTCATCTCCCAGGGCTCCATGCGGTCGATGCGGGCCTTGAGGAAGCCGTCCTCACGGCGGACGGCCAGTGCGGCGTCGGCGCGGTTCAGACCGGAGGCGGTGGCTTTTTGGGCGTCGCCGCGGAAGCAGACGTCAAAGCTCAGTGCGGGCGAGGTCTGCGCATTGATCAGCAGTACGGCGGCGCGTTTGTCGTCCGCGCGCACCCATGCGCTGACGCGGGGCACGGCGTAAGGGTCAGTGGGCTCCAGACAGGTGCGGGCGCCGAATTCCTTCAGCATATTGCGCATCAGCAGCTGATGTCCGGGCACGCCGGTGAACTCGTAGGGATCATAGCCCAGCACCACGACGTTGCCGTACTTTGTGGCACAGACGGTGTCGGATTCGCCCAGAGGCCGGCGGGTCCAGGCGAGGATCTCCACGCCGTCGCATACCGGCTCAAGGTCATAGGCCACATCCCACAGGGTGCTGTGGCAGCTGTTGGCAAATTCGCCGTTCCAGCGATGCGGGGCAAGCGCTTCTTCGCCGCCCACATGACTGCCGGTGGTGCGCACGCCGGTTCTTTCGCCCCAGCCGCGCTCCCACAGGCACTGCAGTGCCGCGCCGTCCAGAATGACCGGCTTTTCAAAGATCCTTTCCAGCTCGGCGTCGGTCAGCACCTCGGCCATTTTGCCCTGCAGCAGAGTGGCGCAGCTGCCGGCGGGGTCGCAGGTGGCGGCATGGCCGAAGCCGGGCCACTCATGGACGAATCTGGCGCTGGAATAGGCGGGGTCAAGCTCGTTGAACCAGCCGGTTCCGTCCACCTTCATGCCGGCGGCCATCCACGGGGTAAATGCAGCCCAGACGCCGCTTTGGGGCAGGTCGGCCGCAAAGGTCAGGTAGCGGTCGTAAAAGCCGCGGTTGGCGCGCAGCTGATCCAGCTCGTATTTCAGGTAGTCAAAAGGCCTGGGGCCGCCCGCATGGTACAGGTGGTTCATGGCTACGCCGGTGCAGCCGCCCCAGATGGACAGCGCCATCTCCATCAGGCGGGTGTCCGGGCTTTTGTTCATCGGGGTGCAGGGGCAGCTCTCCTCCTCGTAGGCGATGTCATCCACCGTGTCCGGCATATCCACCACCTGACGGGACATTTCGATCGCCTTGTCAAACATCCCCAGCGGGGCACTGTCCCAGTAGAAGCCGTGACCGGGACGGGCGCCCCTGGCGCGCAGCACCTTCATGCACTCCTCGATGTAGTTTCCGGAAAAGGTGGTGTGGGAATATCCTACCGACATGAACGGCGTTTCGATGGAGGGATCCACCTCGTCCACCGCCTCACGCACGGCGGCGCACCACATGGCCAGACGCTTTGCGCCCCATGCGGACCACTTGCGGCGCAGGTCGCCGTTTTCGGGGGCGTTCAGCGCGGCAACAAGGCTTTCGCGGTCGGCAAAAGCGCCGCTTTCAAAACCGGCGACGCAGCGCGGGCAGAAACAGGGGTAGTGGTTCTGCCCCAGATGGGTGATGCGGCAGTCGTCGTCCACCCAGACCATGTCCGCACCGGTGCGGGCAAACAGGCGGTAGCGCTCCTTGCTCCATTCGATGAAATCCGGATCAATGGGGCAGGCGAGGCGCTTGGCGACCCAGCCGTCGCTTCCCACCATCGGCTGGAACGGCATTTCGCGGGCGTGCATGTCCTCCTGGCGGGCTTCCTCCGCGCCGAAGGTCGGCCAGGGGTTGATGCCCACCCGGATGCCGCGCTTGCGGGCAGCGGCAGCGGCGATTTTGAAATTTTCGCATTTTTCGGCAATGCTTTCCAGCGGCTCGTAGCAATAAGAGGTGGGTTCGGAGATGAAGATCCAGAACTCATCCGCAACGCTTTCCTTTTCGGTCAGCAGATCCAGCATCTGTTCAAATTCGGCGGCGTCCAGCGTTCCGTCCAGACCCATACGCCATTTTACAGCGTAGCGTTTCATATGTATGTTTCCTTTCTGTTACAAAACGGCGGCATGGAAAAAGCCGCCTGCTGCAAGGCCATCATACCATGCTTCAGGCGGCTGCGTCAATGCGGATTGTGACGGAATTTCCCGGAAAAAACTGGGTAAATCGTCAATCGCTTTTGGTGCCGGTCAGGGCGGCAAACTCCTGTTCCAGCGTGCAGTAGGGGTTGGTGATTTTTTTGCCTGCGTAGGGAGCAAGCAGTTCGTCGTCGATCTTATCCGCAAAGCGGAGCTCCAGTGCGCAGAGCGCCTGGTTTTTCATGGGCCAGCGGGCGTTTACCGCTTCGTCGCCGTATTTGCGGTCCCCCAGCAGCGGATGCCCCAGCATGCGCATGTGCGCACGGATCTGATGGGTGCGGCCTGTGTACAGAATGATGCGGTACAGCCCGATGTCCCCGGCGAATTTCTGCAGATGAACGCCGGTTTTGATGGGCTTGTACGCCTGTCCGCTTTCACGGTCGTTTTTCGGCTTGCGGGAAAGCTGTACCTTTTTGGCGTCCGGTTTGTGGAAATGCCACGCCTGATAATCCCCGTCGGCACACCGCCCGAAAGCAAGGCAGGCGTAGATTTTGGTCAGGCCGTCCTCGCGGATCAGCTTGTTCATGCTGCGCAGTGCGGCGGCGTTTTTTGCCGCGACGACAAGCCCCTGCGTGCCGCGGTCCAGCCGGTTGCACACTGCGGGGGAAAACGCGTTCTGCGCCTTGGGGTCGTACGCACCTTCTTCGATCAGATACCGGGTGATGCCCTCCACAAGGGATGGGTCGCCCGTGTTGTCGCTGTGGCAAAGCACGCCCGCGGGCTTGTGGACGATCAGCAGGTTCTCGTCCTCAAACACCACCTCAAAGGCCACGCGGCGCAGCGCGGGTTCCTTTTTGACGGGGACGTTTTCAAAAAATTCATCCACGATATAAAGCTCGATGAGGTCGCCCTTCTGCAGGCGGTACTCCGGCTTGGCTTTTTTACCGTTGACCTTGATACGCCCGTTGCGGAAGCTTTTGTACAAAAGAGAAGTGGGCAGCTTGCTGGTGACGCTTTCCACAAAGCGCGAAAGCCGCATGTCGGCATCGTTTGTGCCGGCGGTGAAACTTTTCATAAAGATGTGCCTTTCCTGCATCGGGTTGCGATTGCATTTGAACGCTGTTTGGTATATAATAAATCTGTATATGTATCAGTATAGAGTATTTTCGGCATAAAGTAAAGCTTTTTGCCGCGAAAGGGGGCGAGGGCCGTGAGTGTACATGACGGTCACCGTGCAAGGGTGCGCCAGCGCGTGCTGGAAGAAGGCGTTGCACATCTGCCGGCGCACAATGTTCTGGAAATATTGCTGTTCTTCTCCCGTCCGCGGGGCGATACCAACGAGCTTGCCCACCGCATCCTTGACCGCTTTCACGGCGATATCGCCGCCGTTTTTGAAGCGTCGTACGAGGAGCTTCTGGCCATTGAAGGCGTGGGCGAAAACACTGCGTTTCTGCTCAAGCTTATTCCGCAGGTCACCTCCTACTACCGCAGCGCGCGGGTGAAGGAGGGGCTGGGGCTTACCTCGCTGGAGACGATGCGGGAGTATTTCATTCCCATTTTTTACGGCAAGCACAACGAGGAGCTGCACCTCATCAGTCTGGACGCCGCCATGCGTCCCATCAGCGACACGCTGATTTCCGAGGGCAGCGTCAGCGCATCGGCGGTGAATGTCAAGCGCATTGTGGAAGCCGCTATCGGCAGCCATGCTGCCCGCGTCATGCTGGCGCACAACCATCCCAGCGGCGTACCGCGCCCCAGCCAGCGGGACGAGGAGGCGACCCGTGCCGTGCAGGCTGCGCTTGCGCTGGTGGATATCCCGCTGGAGGATCACATCATCGTGGCGGAGGAGAATCTGTGCTCGTTCCGCTACAATGGGATCCTGCCGTACTCGGGCAGGTAAGACCAGAAGAAAAGGAGACCCGCTATGGACGTTCAGGTAGGCGACCGCATCCAGACCCGCAAGCCGCACCCCTGCGGCTGCAGCGAGTTCGAGGTCCTGCGCATCGGCATGGATTTCCGCATCCGCTGCACAAAATGCGGACATGAGATCCTGCTGCCGCGGGCGAAAATCGAGAAAAATATCAAAAAGATCATCCGGGAGTAATTGATGCTGGAACAACTGCAAAACGTGATGCACCGGTATGACGAGGTGGCCCGTCTGCTGCAGGAACCGGCGGCGCTGGGCGCCGACGGTTACCGGATGCTGATGAAGGAATACAAGGAGCTTACGCCGCTGGTGGAGGAGTACGCCCGCTACGCCCGGGCAAAGCAGCTTGCCGCGCAGGCGCAGGAGCTGCTTTGCGACCCCGAATGCGACCCCGAGCTGCGCACCATGGCGCAGGCGGAGTACGACGAGAACCTTGCGGCGCAGGAACAAAGCGCGGAAGCGCTCAAGCTGCTGCTTTTGCCAAAGGATGCAGACGATGACCGCAGTGCCATTGTAGAGATCCGCGGCGGCACCGGCGGCGAGGAGGCGGCGCTGTTCGGCTACGATATGTACCGTATGTACACCATGTACGCCCAGCGCTGCGGATGGAAGACCGAGATCATCTCCCTCAACGAGACGGAGCTGGGCGGCTTCAAGGAGGTGAGCTTTTCGGTGGAGGGCGAAGGCGTGTTCCGCCGTCTGAAATACGAAAGCGGCGTCCACCGGGTGCAGCGTGTGCCCGCCACCGAAAGTCAGGGCCGCATCCAGACCTCTGCCGTCACCGTGGCCATCATGGCCGAAGCCGAGGAGGTGGATATCACCATCGACCCGGCCGATCTGCGCATCGACACCTTCCGTTCCTCCGGCGCCGGCGGTCAGCACATCAATAAAACCTCCAGCGCCATCCGCATCACCCACATGCCCAGCGGTCTTGTGGTGGAATGTCAGGACGAGCGCAGTCAGCACAAAAACAAGGATAAGGCCATGCGCGTGCTGCGCAGCCGCCTGTATCAGATCGAAAAAGACAAGCGCGACGCCGAAACCGCCGCTGCCCGCCGTCAGCAGGTGGGCAGCGGAGACCGCAGCGAGCGCATCCGCACATACAATTTTCCGCAGGGGCGCGTGACGGATCACCGCATCAACATGACCCTGTACCGGCTGGACGGCGTGATGAACGGCGATCTGGAAGAGCTGGTGCAGGCGCTTCTGCTGGACGAACAGACCCGAAAACTGCAGGAGGCAGGAAATTGACCCGTTATGAGTGAATTTACCCAAAACACCCGGCTGCTGCCCGGCGATGCTGTCGGCGTGGCTGAAGCAGCCGCCTTGCTGAAAGAGGGGAAGCTGGTTGGTCTTCCCACCGAGACCGTCTACGGTCTTGCCGCCGACGCCACCAACGCCGAAGCGGTGCTTTCCATCTACGCCGCAAAGGAGCGTCCGGCGGATAATCCGCTGATCGTGCACATTGCCGAGCTGGAGGAGATGTACAGCGTCACCGACGGGGTGACGCCGCAGGCGCTTGCACTGGCCGAAGCCTTCTGGCCCGGTCCGCTTACCATCATCCTGCCCCGGGGCAAAAACATTCCTGCGGTGGTCTCCGCCGGACTGGATACCGTCTCCATCCGCATGCCGGCGCACCCGGTGGCGCGCGCCATCATCCGGGAAAGCGGTCTGCCGCTTGCCGCGCCCAGCGGCAACCGTTCCGGCAGGCCCAGCCCCACCACCGCCCGCCATATGCTGGAGGATATGGACGGCCGCATTCCGCTCATCGTGGACGGCGGCGCCTGCAGCGTGGGGGTGGAGTCCACGGTGGTCACTCTTTGTACACCGGAGCCCCTTGTGCTGCGTCCCGGTGCGGTCACGGCCGAGCAGATATCCGCTGTGCTGGGCTGTCCGGTGCGGCTTTCCCACGCCATCACCGAGGGCCTGAAAGAGGGTGAAGCGCCCCAGTCTCCCGGCATGAAATACAAGCACTACGCCCCCAAAGCGGAAGTGACGCTGGTGGTGGGCGATGCGGCACAGTACGCCGCCTGCGTCAACGCAAACGCGGGCGAAAACTGCATGGCGCTGTGCTTTGCGGAGGACGTTCCCGCGCTGCGGGTGGAATGCGTCGTCTACGGCGAAGCGGAGCACCCCGAACAGCAGGCGCAGATGGTGTTCAGCGCCCTGCGCGAGCTGGACGAGCGCGGTGCAAAAACCGTGCTTGCACATTGTCCGCAGACCACAGGCGTTGCGCTGGCGGTGTACAACCGTCTGCTGCGCGCCGCCGCTTTCCGGGTGATCCAGTTATGAACGAAGCCGTGAAAACATATACCGGAGCAGCGGGCTCTGCCGCCGAAGCCGTTGTTGTTGCCCTCACCGGCCGCAGCGGCTGCGGAAAGTCCACGGTGGCGGAATATTTCCGCGCTGCGGGGTATCCCGTGCTGGATGCGGATAAAGCTGCCGCCGCCATCATGGTGGAATATCCGGCCTGCGTGCAGGAGCTTGCCGCAGCTTTTGGTGCGGATATTCTGGACGAAGAGGGAAAACTGCTGCGCCGCAAGCTGGCGGACCGCGCCTTTGCCGCGCCGGAAGGGCAGAAAAAACTCACCGGTATCACACACCCGTATATTATCCGCTCCCTGCTGGAAAAAATAGCAGCAGAGGCCGCCTGTGGGGCAAAGCTCGTTTTTGTGGACGGCGCCGTCATTGTCGGCGAGGCCTTTGAGCAGTACTGCGAAAAGATCGTGGTGGTGGACGCGCCGGAGGAACAGCAGGTGAAGCGCCTTTGTGCGCGGGACGGCATCACGCCGGAACAGGCCCGCCGCCGCATCGGCGCGCAGCCCTCCCGCGAGCGGCTCAACGCCGCCGCGGATGCCGTCATCTGCAACGACTCCACACCGGAAAATCTGCTGGCACAGGCGCAGAACGTACTGCAGGCCCTGTGCAAAAATCTATAAAGATCGGAATATTTGCCAATGACCCATAAAAAAAGCCGCCGCGGCTGTTTTGGCGCGGTGCTTGTACTTGCCGTTCTGACGGTGCTTTGCGGCCTCCTTTACCGGGTCGTGTACCGGCTGTATCCGCAGCGGTACATGCAGGCCGTGGAGCAAAGCGCACAGGAGTTCGGGCTGGATCCGCTGCTGGTGTATGCGTTCATCTGCACTGAAAGCGGCTTTGATCCGGCTGCGGAATCCAGCGTGGGCGCCCGCGGGCTGATGCAGATCACCAACGAGACCTATTCGTGGATCCATTCCAAGCTGGCTCCCGGCGAGGCCGAAGATTTTGACACCATGTACGACGCCGAAACCAATATCCGGTACGGCTGCTACTATGTCGCTGCGTGCCTTGCGCGTTACCGGCAGGATGTGGCCACGGCCGCCGCCGCATACCACAGCGGCTGGGGCACGGTGGACGCTCTGCTTGCGCAGGAGAAATACAGTGCCGACGGTGCCACGCTCAGCCGGTTCCCGTACAGTAACATGAACCGCTATGTGGAAAAAATCGACCGCAATTATTTCATCTATCAACGGTTGTATCCGGAAAAGTAAAGGAAAAGCTATGAGCAAACGTGTTTTTCTGATCGTTCTTGACAGCTTCGGCATCGGCGGTGCGCCGGATGCCGCCGCCTTTGGTGACGAGGGCAGCAATACGCTGGCCACCATCGCGGCAGACCCCGCTTTCGACTGCCCCAACCTGCAGAAGCTGGGCCTGTTCAACATTGCGGGCGTGGAGTGCGGCACGCCTGCCGCGGCGCCTGCCGCGGCGTTTGTTCGCCTGCGCGAGGCCAGCAACGGCAAGGACACCACCATCGGCCACTGGGAGATCGCCGGCGTGGAAAGCCCGAAGCCGCTGCCCACCTTCCCGCAGGGCTTCCCGGCACGGCTGATCGAAAAATTCGAGCAGGCCACCGGCCGCAAGGTGCTGTGCAACCTGCCGTACTCCGGCACACAGGTGCTGGATGATTACGGCGAACAGCACATGGCAACCGGCGATCTGATCGTCTACACCTCGGCGGACAGCGTGTTCCAGATCGCCGCGCACGAGGAGCTCGTCCCCGTGGAAGAACTGTACCGTATCTGTGAGACCGCCCGTGAGCTGCTGGTGGGCGACTGGGCCGTGGGCCGTGTCATCGCCCGTCCGTTCGTGGGCGAAAAAGCCGGCAGCTTCAGCCGTACCGCCAACCGGCACGATTTCTCCGTCAAGCCGCCTCAAAAGACCATGCTGGATCATCTGCAGGCCGCAGGAAAGGCGACCATCGGTGTGGGTAAGATCTACGACATCTTCGGCGGGGTGGGCGTCAGCGAAAGCACCCGCAACAAAAGCAACCATCACGGCATGGAAACGACCCTCGCGTATGCCGAAAAGGATTTCGAGGGTCTGTGCTTTGTCAATCTGGTGGATTTCGACTCCGCCTACGGCCACCGCAACAATGTTTCCGGCTATGCCGCCGCTGCCACCGAATTCGACGGTCAGCTGGGCCGGCTGCTGCCGCTGCTGAGGCCGGACGA
>CAZYRD010000105.1:0-8566 GCA_964649475.1 uncultured Faecalibacterium sp. | reverse complement strand
GCAGCGTCCGTATTTTTCCGGGTTTATCCGTCTGCTGAAATATGCGGCGTTTTTTGTTTCGGTGGTGCTGCCGGGAGCGTTTGTCGCCGTAGCGGAATTTACCCCGGAAATGCTTTCCTCTGCACTGCTGTACAAGCTGGCGGCGGCGCAGATGACCACACCGCTGCCGCTTTTCTGGGAAATGCTCATCGTCAACATTTTGCTGGAGATCATCCGCGAGGCGGGCCTGCGGCTGCCAAAATCCATCGGGCATGCCGTCAGCCTTGTGGCGGCGCTCATCGTGGGGGACGCCGCGGTGCAGATCGGTCTGCTGGGCACGCCGGTGCTGGTCATCTGTGCGCTGGCGGGCCTGTGCAGTTATGTGGTGCCGTCCCTGTACGAGCCGGGCATCGTGCTGCGGATGGCGTTTCTGCTGGCGGGTGGCATTGCCGGTCCGGCAGGCATGGCGATGCTGGGCTGCCTGTGCCTGCTGGATGTGTGCAGGCCGTCGCCCTTCGGCATTCCGTATACCGCACCCGTTACGCCGTACTCTTCGGCGCTGTGGCGGGACGGCATTCTGCGCGCCAGCTGGCGGAGCCTGACGAAGAAACGGCCCTTCGGTCTGCGCAGCCTGTCAGGGAAAAAAGAGACTGCACGGCAGGAAAGGTCAGAGGACGGTCCTTCCGTACAAAAAAATATGCCGGAGAATATACCGGATGATCCGCAAGGGGGTGAAAAGGGATGAACCGTGTGCAGGAAAAACGCCATGGGATCCTGTTGAGCGTGTGCTATCTTTCGCAGCTGGTGATCGCGACCGCACAGCCTCTCGGGCTGCCGGCGGGCGTGCTGATACCGGTGCTTTTTGCGGGGACGCTGGTGCTGCAGCTGCTGTACCGGCTGCTTGTGCGCAGAAGCTTTTTCAAAAGCCGGCTGGCGGCCGCGGCGGCGTCGCTGCTGTTCTGCTTTGCGGCAGGGTATGACTTCGTCAGGGCCGAGCGCTTTTACCGCACCGTCACCTCGCAGCGGCTTTCTTTCTGGTGGATGATCGGCTGTATGCTTCTCATCGGCTGGTACGCAGCCTGCTGCGGCAGAGACACCGTCCTGCGCGCGGCGCAGCCGGTGCTGGCGGTGCTGCTGCTGTCGCTGCTTATCCTTGCAGTCACCGGCAGCTACCGGTTGGAGGAGCTTTCCTTCGTGCGGATGGACGGCGTCGTGCCGAAGCGGGCGGGTGTTGTTCTGCTGGAATATGTGTTCAGCGGCGAGCTGCTGCTGTGGTTTTATTGGAACAGCCATCCGGAACCCTCCGCACTGCCGCCGCAGAAAAAAACGGGAAAAGAAAAAGGCGCTGCCGGCTGGCAGGCGGCGGTGTGGCTGCGGTTTGCGGTGCTTTCGGCCTTTGCTGTTCTGGGCGAGCTTGCGCTGGGGGCGCGCGCCGCGCAGACGCCGCAGGTGTTCGGCGTGCTTTCGCTGGTGGCCTCCGGCGCCGACGCAGGACACGCGGGCGTGCTGTACCACTGCATCTGGCTGACGGCGCTGGCGGTGCGGGTGTGCGCCGTCTGCTGCACGCTGTGCGAGCTTGGCACGCGTTTCCTGCCCGGTTTTTCAACGGCCGGACGCACGTTCTGCGCCGGTGTGCCGCTGGTGGGAGCGGCTATCCTGTGGGAAGCTCTCTGGCGGCAGGACTGCCTGTTGTGGCTTTCCAGCGCGGCGGCGGTGCTGACGGCTGCGGCGCTGGTGTGCAAAAAGAGAGGAGGAGAGCTGCATGAAGCGAACAAGCCGGTGTAAAATGCGGTTTTGTCTGCTCTTGTTTCTGCTGTTTCTGCCGCCGCTGCTTGCGGGCTGCACCGCGCAGAACACCCCGCTGGATGAACGCGCGGTGGTGCGGCTGATCTATCTGGAAAAAGCAGGGGGAGAATACCGCGCTCTGACAGTGGTGTGCGATTTTTCCGGCGGAACAGACCCGTCGCAGGCACAGGAGGCTGCGGTCGTGCAGACGGCACAGGCGGCTACGGCGGAACGAGCGCTGCAGCAGGCGGCGGCACAGCGCGGCGGGGAGCCCTTCTTTGCACAGAACCGGCTTCTGCTGGTGGGGCCGCAGCTGGCATCGACGGAACTGTCGGCAGTGCTGGAGCATTTTGCCGCAAGCTGCGGCGCGTATCGCGATCCGGCGCTGTGGTTGTGGTACGGCGGCGAGGATGGTCTGCAGGAACTGCCGGACCCTATGACCTTTGTGCGCATGGCGGAAGCGCTTACGCAGAAAGATGAGTTGGGCTGCGTCGTTCATGTTCTGGAAAGTGCTGACGCAGAAGACATTGTGCTGCCCGTGCTGGAACCGGGGGATGGTGACAGCGTACGGGTCGGCGGGCTTGCCGCGGCGGCGCAGCGGGAGCTGCGGCTTTTCCGGCAGGAGGAGATCCTGCAGGGGTATGGTCTGCTGCGCGGCAGCAGACGCGAACAGCTGCTTACGGCAGAGTACGGGGGAGTCCGGTACACACTGAGGCTGGAGGACCTGCGGCGCAATCTGACACAGAAGAACGGCAGTTTGCAGCTGATCATCAGCGGCGCAGTGAACGCGGCGGGGGATGACAGCGCCCGCATACCGGATGCGGTGCTTCGCGCGGCGGAAGAACAGGTGCATGTGCAATGCGCACAGGCATGGCGGGCACTTACGCAGACCGGAAGCCGGGACATCTTTTCTCTTCGCTGGTGGGAAAAACAGCTTGGGGCCTCTGCCGGGACACATGCCGAACCGGAAATCGTGGTGAATTTTCATGCGGAATGACCGGCTTTGCGGCGCAGAATGTGGTGGTTTGGCGAAAACAGTTGTATTTTGGTGCGTTTTTTGCTAAAATAAAAACGGATATCGGCAGATCGGAGGATCGACCATGA
This sequence comes from uncultured Faecalibacterium sp., assembly GCA_964649475.1. Taxonomy (GTDB): domain Bacteria; phylum Bacillota; class Clostridia; order Oscillospirales; family Ruminococcaceae; genus UBA1762. Next base: position 5,698 of record CAZYRD010000105.1, on the reverse strand, counting down.
TACGAGCTGTTATTTTTGATATGGACGGGCTGATGTATGACACCGAGCCCCTGGTGGAACGCTGCTGGCGCAATGCCGCCCGCCATTCCCGCATGACCATGACGCCGCAGACGCTTTCCGCGCTGCGCTGCCGCGATTCGGCAGACCGCGAAGCGTATCTGAAAAGCATTTTCGGCGACCGCATTGACTACAAGCGTCTGGAGCGCGTGATGTATAAAGAGCTGCACACCATTCTGGGCGAAAAGGGCCTTCCCCTGAAGCCCGGCCTTTGGGAGCTGCTGGTTTACCTGAAGCGCAACGGCTACAAGCTGGCGGTGCAGACCACCAACACCATGGATGCCGCCCGCTGGTATCTGGATATCAGCGGCTGCACGGAGTTTTTTGACGTGCTGGTTGCCGGACGCAGCGTTCAGCACGGCAAGCCGGAGCCGGATATCTACCTGAAAGCCGTGGAACTGCTGGATCTGGAGCCTTCGGAGTGCCTTGTTCTTGAGGATTCCCCTGCAGGCATTATAGGCGCACACCGCGCCGGTTGTATGTCGCTGATGATCCCGGATATGGACCCGCCCACCCGCGGCGCCGTTTCGCTGTCGCACGGTATCGTGGACGACATGGAGCAGGTCATCGCTTTTCTGAGCGAAACGCTGAACCAGCCGGAGCAGAAGTGGCCGGCGGTGCAGAACGTGGTGTTCGACCTTGGCGGCGTTCTGGTGGATTTCGATCCCGCAGGGTATCTGCGCAGGCGCTTCACCAACCGTGAGCTGGAAAAGTACCTGTACCAGAATACTTTTGGTCACCAGCTTTGGAGAGAGATGGACGCCGGGCGCATCTCCCGCGCCGAGGCGGAGGCACAGATCCTGGCAAAGGCTAAAAAAGACGGCCTTGCGTTTGAGGTGCGTACCGTTCTGCAGGAGTGGCGCGCGCTGCTTAAAACAAAGCCGGAAACCGTGGCGTTGCTGCGCAAGCTGAAGGAGCACGGCGCACATATCTATTACCTTTCCAACATTCCGCAGGATGTTTTTGAAGAGCTTTCCCGGCGGGAATTCATGCAGCTGTTTGACGGCGGCATCGCTTCGTATGAAGAAAAGGCCCTCAAGCCGGAGCCGGAGATCTACAACCGTCTGCTGAACAAGTATGGTCTGGATCCCGCCGCAACCATTTTCTTCGACGATACCCCGAAAAACGTGGAGGCCGCCTGTGAGCTTGGCATCATCGGCCGCCATTTCCATTCCGCAGCCCTCGCCGAAAAGAATCTGGAAGGCTATCAGGTGCTGTAAAATACGCATACCCCAAAAGAAAGCCCTGTACGGGGCTTTTCTTTTGGGGTGAAAAATTCCTGCGCACGGCGGAAAACAGTGAGAAACAGAAACGCTCAGCTGATCTGCTGCCGCACTTTCTTCAGTGCGTTTTTCTCCAGACGGCTCACCTGCGCCTGGCTGATGCCGATCTCCCGCGCTACGTCCACCTGCGTTTTTCCCTGCAGGAACCGGCGCGAAAGAATGACCTTTTCCCGCGGGTTCATGCCCGCCATGGAATCCCGGAACAGGATGGAGGAGATCCAGCTGTCCTCGTCGTTTTTATCGCCGATCTGGTCCATGACAAAAATGGTGTCGCCGCCGTCGCTGTACACCGGCTCGTAAAGCGAGAGCGGCTCCACAATGGACTCCATCGCCAGCGTCACGGCGGATTCTTCGGCATCGATGCGTGCGGCGATCTGCGCCACGGTGGGCTCGCGGCCAAGCTCCTTTTGCAGTTCTTCGCGGGCCTGCATGGCGCGGTAGGCCATATCCCGCACCGAGCGGCTCACCCGCATGGGGGAGTCGTCCCGCAGAAAACGGCGTATCTCACCCACGATCATCGGCACACCGTAGGTGGAAAACCGCACGCCCTGTCCGATATCGAAGTTGTCAATGGCCTTGATCAGTCCGATGCAGCCCACCTGAAACAGATCGTCCAGATTTTCGCCGTGGCTGCGGCCGCCGTACCGCCCGGAAAACTTTTGCACCACGCTCAGCACCAGCCGCAGATTGCCTGAGATCATCGCCTCCCGTGCGGCGCCCGCACCGTCGCCGCCTGCGCGGATAGTGCTCAGAAGACGGAGCTTTTCCGCCTCTTTCAGGACCGGAAGTCTTGCGGTGTTGATGCCGCACAGATCTACTTTGTTGTAATACATGGTTTGCGCTCCGTTTCCGCCGTTTGCAGACGGCGTTTTGCTTGTTGTAAAGCAAGTATGGCATCGGGAAAACCCTTTTATTCCCGAATCTGCCCTCAAAACCGGCGGGAAAAAACGGTAATTCCCGTGCGGTCTCATGCGTTGTTTTTCCGCCGCATACACTGTGGGCAGAGAGGAGGGAGCGCCGTGTATACACTGCGTGACATCTGCCGCAGAAATGTGATCAATCTGGAAAAAGGTGTCATCATCGGTACGGTGGATGACATTGTGTTTGACGAGAAAAACGCCCGCATCGAAGCGCTGCTCATCTATGGCCGGGCACGGCTGTTCGGCCTGCTTGGCCGCGACAGCGATGTGCGCATCCCATGGAACGAAGTCATCTCCTTCGGACGGGACGTCATCATGGTAAGCACCGCGGTCAGCGATGAGGAACCGCGCGGCGCAAAGCTGCGGTTTTGGGAACTGTGAACAGCTTTTTTCAGGATGTGGAAGCGGTGTTGTGCATAATGGAAAAAACGCGTAAAATGCGGTAAAATCGAAAGAAACACTTGATTTTTTGCGTTGATTGTGCTAAAATATTCGAGCATTACGCACGCAGAGCTTGCCAAGCCGGTGCCGCAAGGTGGTAAGGCGTACGGGCTCTGCGGAGGAAAAAACAAAAATTTGGAGGAAAAACTAATGGCAGTCGTATCTATGAAACAGCTTCTGGAGGCCGGTGTTCATTTCGGTCACCAGACCCGTCGCTGGAACCCCAAGATGTCCCGCTACATCTTCACCGAGCGCAATGGTATCTACATCATTGACCTGCAGAAGACCGTGAAGAAGCTGGATGAGGCCTACAACTTCATCAAGGAGACCGCCGCCAACGGTGGCGAGGTCCTGTTTGTCGGCACCAAGAAGCAGGCGCAGGAGTCCATGAAGGAAGAGGCCACCCGCTGCGGCATGCACTTTGTCAACGCTCGCTGGCTGGGTGGCATGATGACCAACTTCCGCACCATCCGTCGTCGTATCGACCGTATGGAGCAGCTGAAGACCATGCGCGAGGATGGCACCTTTGCCATGCTGCCCAAGAAAGAGGTCGTCAAGCTGGAGCTGGAGATCGCCAAGCTGGAGAAGTATCTGGGCGGCGTGAAGGACATGAAGAAGCTGCCCGCTGCTCTGTTCGTTGTTGACTCCCGCAAGGAGCACATCGCCATCTGCGAGGCCCGCAAGCTGCACATCCCCATCGTTGCTATCGTTGACACCAACTGCGATCCCGATGAGGTCGATTACGTCATTCCCGGCAACGACGACGCTATCCGCGCTGTCAAGCTGATCACCGGCGCTATGGCTGACGCCATCCTGGAGGGCCGTCAGGGCTCTGCCGACGTCGCCGAGGAGACCGCCGAGGAAGCTGCTGCTGAATAATTTGCAGCGCATTGAATAATAGGGAGGAAGTTTACTATGGCTTTTACCGCTCAAGACGTTAAGAACCTGCGTGAGCAGACCGGCTGCGGCATGATGGACTGCAAGAAGGCCCTGAATGACGCCAACGGTGATTTTGAGAAGGCTGTTGAGATCCTGCGCGAGAAGGGTCTGGCTGCCGCTACCAAGAAGGCTGGCCGTATTGCCGCCGAGGGTATGGTTTACGCCACCACCTGCAGCGCCTGCAACGTGGGTGTTCTGCTGGAGGTCAACGCTGAGACCGACTTCGTTGCCAAGAACGACACATTCAAGGCTTTCGTTGAGGATGTTGCCAAGGTCATCATGCAGCAGAACCCTGCCGACATGGATGCCCTGATGGCTTGCTCCATGGAGGGCGCCACTGTTGAGAAGGCCCTGCAGGAGAAGATTCTGGTCATCGGCGAGAACATCAAGATCCGTCGTTTCGTCCGTTACGAAGGCCCCTGCGTGGCCTATGTGCACGGCGGCGGCACCCACGGTGTTCTGGTTGCCTTTGCTTCTGACGTTGCTGACAAGGACGGTTTCGAGGCCTACGGTAAGGATGTTGCCATGCAGATCGCTGCTGTCAACCCCGCTTACCTGAACGCCGCTGCTGTTCCCGCTGAAGTGGTCGAGAAGGAAAAAGAGATCATGCTGGCTCAGATCAAGAACGATCCCAAGACCGCCAACAAGCCCGAGCAGGTGCTGGTCAAGATGATCGAAGGCAAGATCGGCAAGTTCTACAAGGAGAACTGCCTGGTCGAGCAGGCTTTCGTCAAGGACGACAAGATCTCCGTCGGCCAGTATACCGCCAACGTTGCCAAGGAACTGGGCGGCAGCATCGAGATCGTGAAGTACACCCGCTTCGAGAAGGGCGAAGGCCTGGAGAAGCGCAGCGACGACTTCGCCGCCGAAGTTGCCGGTATGGTGAAATAAGCGACCATTGGGCCATCTGCGGTTCCGCGTTGCCTGCGGTGCAGCAAATTTGTCACTTTAGTTGACTTCAAATGAAACCGAAAAAGAGAAGTTCAGGAGTAAAATCCCGAACTTCTCCTTTTTTGTTCAAAAACGGAGGAAAGCAGCGGAGAAGCATTGTGTTCCTGCCGAAGCACCATCCGCTGCTGCAAAACATTGCAGATCCCTGCGCGAGATGGTTTATTGGAGCTTCGCAGATTACTTCAAATCCCTCCATTTCCCGCCCGATACGACTATTTTTTATTAAGTTTTGCATAAAATATGTATGTTATGGCCGGTTTTCGCGTGTTTTCGACCGGGTGGTTATTCGGTGCCAAAGCGAGGCTGCTTTGACGGCGACCGGGTCAATTTCGTCCGGGAAGTGGTGGGGCAAGGAGCGCCGCTGACAGTCTCTCGTACTCCTTCTGGAGGGGTGGGAGGGGTGAGCAAGGGAAGCTTTCGCCTTGTTTTTGACGATTGATAAGCAAACAGAACGCGGCTTTTGGATATTCTTTCAGCCGGAGCGCCGCCGACAAAATAAAGCTGCTTCATGGACAAATTAGCTTTGCATACGACATAATATGTGCTATAATATAAAAGCAATTACGTGTTCCGGTGCCTTCTTGTGAAATTGTTTCGGTGGCTGGCGCGGGAGATGCTCTTGGCGCAGGATTTGTTTCTTCCTGTCTGCAAGGTGCGTCACGGAAAGAGTCCCTGATAAGCGGGACAAATAGGGCTGCTTATGTTCTTGTATACACGCAGGCTGTACCGCCCGTTATCCATAACAAAAATCAACACGGAATGGAGTAAGGATCATGAGAATTACAATTAACAAAAAATATCTGGTATTTCCTGTTAATTCTCTCTTATCTCAAAAACGTCTTACTTTTTCTGTCGGCAATCGTGAAGTGTATGGGTTGGATATCAAGCTGGAACCATGCCGGGACAAAGTGGATTTTTACGCATATATAGAAATGACCCGGTTTCAGGGACAGACCCTTGAGATGAGGGTGGAACCGGAATTGGATATCCCATTCCGGGAGGCAGATGAAATCGATCTTCCCGATCTTTATAAAGAAGAACTGCGTCCACAGGTTCGTTTTTCTACGAAAAATGGCTGGATCAACGATCCGAACGGGCTCGTTTACC
>CAZYRD010000104.1:0-8571 GCA_964649475.1 uncultured Faecalibacterium sp. | reverse complement strand
AATAGCACAAACCCCACTTTCGCGTAAAGGAAAGCGGGGTTTTTCTACAGCCTGACCGACCTATGGTTACGATCATAGGTCGGTTTTTCGTATTATTCACTGGCACAGGAGCGCCTAAGGCTCCCTTATGTAAAGGGAGCTGTCAGCTAAGCTGACTGAGGGAGTGACGAACCCTCTGCCCATTACTGCACAGGGGAGGCTTTGTGTGGTGCAAAAACGCAAATAACGCGCTGCACCGAATGATGTGTAGAAATGAGCTCTTTATCTGCGCGGATCTATCGAGCATGCGAATTTCCCTTTACTTTACAATAAGGATCTGCTCATTCTCTGTGCCAGGATTCTTCTGAACAACTGTGAAAAAGATAGTTTTATACACTAATTCGTCAGGATTGCGTGAATCATAAGTTGTCATACACCTGAATCTTGGCACCTGATTGAATTGTGTGACAGCAATATAATCAGACAGTGTAAAAGTCCCAAATAATAGTGCGATACATGCGGCGACTATTAGTATGCGTGAAGTGAGTTTTGTCACTAATGGTTTGATATTGAAATATAGACCAATTACCAGAAATATACTCCCTAAAACTGAATAAACGCTACCCCAACTACTATCACTGGGGAATGTCGACAGTGCTGATATAATAACAAATATACCGAACACAAACATCAGAATGCCAACTACCTTTTGTTTTCCCGTTTTGACTTCATTTTGACTGTACTTTGCCATAGCAGCAGCAGTTTCTCTTGTTTCTTTATCCATAGTCTCGCTTTTCCTTTCTCCTTGAACAATTTCAGGTATACTCACATCATAAAAAACAGCTATCTCGACCAGCATACTAATATCTGGCATGTTGCTTCCAGTCTCCCAACGTGATACAGTTCTGCTGGATACATTAAAAACTTCTGCTAACTGTTCTTGTGTAAGCCCTTTTTCTTTTCGAAGTTCTTTCAGAAAAATACCGATTTTGATCTGGTCCATTCAGATGCCCTCCTTTCACTGTCAGTATATAGCTAATTCTATAATTTGAACACGACACAAAGCGAGAAATGCCGCGTTTCTCTAATGAGACATAGATGTCCTATATATAAATTCAATTACTTTAACAGTGAGACATATTCAAGTTTATCGCTCTGTTTTCCCATTCTGTCATGTGGCCGAAAATATACAAAAACAGTCCCGGCAGATGAACCTGCCGGGACTGAAAGTGTTTATGAGTGCCCGCCATTCAGAGCAGCGGTTTTGGCGTTTATGCGTTGCTTCAGGCCTTGTCGGCAGAGCCAAACAGGGCGATCTTCTCCTTGACGGTCTCCTTGATGGCGGCGGCGCCGGGAGCCAGCAGCTTGCGGGGGTCAAAGCCCTTGCCCTGCAGGTCCTTGCCGGCTTCAATGTACTCGCGGGTGGCGGCGGCAAAGCTCAGCTGGCACTCGGTGTTGACGTTGATCTTGGAAACGCCCAGATCGATGGCCTTTTTGATCATCTCGGTGGGGATGCCGGTACCGCCGTGCAGGACCAGCGGCACGTTGCCGGTGGCAGCCTTGATGGCGGCCAGCGCGTCAAAGTCCAGGCCCTTCCAGTTGGCGGGGTATTTGCCGTGGATGTTGCCGATGCCGGCGGCGAGGAAATCCACGCCCAGCGCGGCAATGCGGGCGCACTCGTCCGCATCGGCCACTTCACCGGCGCCGATGACGCCGTCCTCTTCACCGCCGATGGAACCGACCTCGGCCTCGATGGAAAGCCCTGCAGCGTGAGCGGCGTTGACCAGCTCGGTGGTCTTGGCGACGTTTTCCTCGATGGGGTAGTGAGAGCCGTCGAACATGATGGAGGTGAAACCGGCCTCGATGCAGGCCTTGGCACCGTCGTAGGAGCCGTGGTCCAGATGGATGGCGACGGGCACGGTGATGCCCATGAAGTCGTGGATCTCGCGCACCATGGCGGCAACGGTGCGGAAGCCGCACATGTATTTGCCGGCGCCTTCGGACACGCCCAGAATGACGGGGCTGTTCATCTCCTGCGCAGCAGCCAGAACGGACTTGGTCCACTCCAGATTATTGATGTTGAACTGACCGACAGCATAATGACCTTCACGGGCCTTGTTCAGCATTTCAGCAGCATTGACTAACATGATGATGTTCTCCTTTTCTGGCAATACTTATTCATTGTTTATCAGTATACACCATTTGTGCGGAAAAAACAATCGGCCATCTGCCAAAAGCTTGCCCCCATTTTGATGTGAAAAATCTATCAGATGACTCATATCTTTGCTTGTGTGACAGAAAAGTGCGGTTTTACACCATTGTGGAAAAGTGGAAACGGAGAAAAATGCTGGAAAAAAGATTTGTTTTTCGTCAAAAAAATCAATGGACAAACCGTGAAAATAACAGGCTGTACACAAATAAGTTTTCAACATTTTGTGGAAAACTCGCCGGAACATCGGAAAAAAGCAGGGAAGAAGGTCGATTTTTCGCGGGCAATCAACATTTTCAACAGAGTTTTCAACGGGGATCCGTTCAAAAAGCTGAAATGGAAAGAATTACAAAAAGTATATCCGCCTTGCACTTGACAGCGGGAAACAGCCCTGTTTCAGGAAAAACATGTACAAAGTCGACAAAGCGGACAATATTCCTGCCGCATTTGTGCCGCGCGGAGTTTCCGTACAGAAAAAGTAAAAAAATATACCGTGACGACTGGAAAAGCTTCGCTATATTTGTTATACTGAAAGAAATATATGCAAAAATGCGGAAGCAGGCGCTTTTCCGTGTGCGGAACAGCCGGCTTTGCCGTTCAATTTTGGAAATGAGGTCACTATGGCATACGATCCCAAACGTAAAAAATATCCCGCATCCGACCGTCCCCGCCGCAGCGATGCACCCCGCACCGGCGTGCCCCGCTCTCTGGACGCTGCGGGCCGACAGGCCCTGCGGGAGGAACGTCCCCTCCGCGAGGACGAACCCGCCGACGTTCCCGGTGCAAACCTTGTCTACGGCAAAAACGCCGTTACCGAGCTGCTGAAAAGCGGTACCGGCGTGGATACCGTCTTTGTGGCGGATTCCATGGCGGAGCAGGTGGCCGCTTATTATACCGCGCTTGCCAAGGAGGCCGGCGCGGTGGTCAAGCGTGTGCACTCCACCAAGCTGCGCGGGATGACCGGCACCGACAGCCATCAGGGCGTGGCCTGCTGGGCCTCCGCCGTGGAATACGCTGAGCCGGAGCAGATGCTGGCCGCCGCCGCCGAAAAAGGCGAGGACCCGCTGATCGTTCTGGCGGACGGCGTGGAGGATCCCCACAATCTGGGCGCCATTATCCGCACCGCTCTGCTGTGCGGCGCCCACGGCATCATCATCCCCAAGCGCGGCGGTGCGGGCATCACGCCCATCGTGTCCAAATCCAGCGCGGGCGCGGTCTCCATCCTGCCTGTGGCAAGGGTAGCCAACATCGGGCAGACCGTCCGCTGGCTGAAAGAGCAGAACATCTTTGTCTACTGCGCCCAGATGGGAGGCGTCACCCCGTATAAACAGGATCTCACCGGCCCGCTGGCCATCGTCATGGGCAGCGAGGGTCGCGGTGTTTCTCCGCTGGTGCAAAAGCTGTGCGACGGTACCCTCTCTCTTCCCATGGCGGCGGACTGCGGCGGCGTGGACAGCTTCAACGTCTCGGTGGCGGCAGGCATGCTGCTGTACGAGATCGACCGGCAGCGCGCGCTTCGCGCCGAAAAAGAACAGGGCTGAGCAGCCTTTGAAAGGAGTTGACCAAGCCGATGTCGGATGAAAAGCAGACCTTCTCCGCTCAGGAACTGGAGCGCTTGCTGAATGACCTTTCGCCCAACGAAAAAAAGGCTGCGGATGCGGATCTGGACAAGGCGCTGGAGGATATTCTGGGCCGTCCTGTCAGCACAGGCAGCCTGTTTGACCCCGTTCCCGCCGCCCGGCCCGAACCGGAAGCCGCGGCAAGCGGCGTTTATCGTGCCGCGCCGCAGCGGTCGGCTGCGCCTGTGCAGAAACCCTCTGCACCGGTGCAGGAGCCTGCCGCTCCGGCAAAGCCCGCTGCGCAGCAGGCCATCCCCGAACAGCAGCGCCGTCCGTTTGCTGCGCAGGAGGAGCCTTCGGCGCTCAAGCTGGACGACAACCCCCTTGTCAATGAGGACTTCCGCCGCTTTTTCACCACCTCCGTCACCCCGGACGCGCTGTTTTCCAGCACGACCGAAACAGGCGTGCCCGCGCGGCGCGGCCACACTGTCACGCAGCTTGGCCTGAACCGGACAAAGCCGGTCCAGCCGGTGGAGGAGGAAGAGGAAGATCCCGTTCGTCCGCCGCGGGAAAAAGGCGGCTTTATGGCCGCGCTTCGCCGGTTCTTCGTTGTGGAAGAGGAGGAAGAGGAACTGGCTGCTCCGCCGCGTGAGGAGCCGGTCGAGGTGCAGCCCCAAAAACGCAGCAGCGTCTGGCGCAATGAGTTCACCTCCACCGCCGAGCTTCCCGTGGAGGAGGTCGCCGAGGCGATCCGTGAGATGCCGGAGGCACTGTTTGAGGCCGCTCCGCAGGAGCCTGCAGAGGAACAGCCTGCCGCGGTGCAGGAAGGACCTGCGGCCGTGGACGGTGCGGAACAGGCGCCTGCCGCACCGGAGGAAGCACCCGGGGAAATGCCCGTCCCGGACGAAGCCGGTAAAGCTTCCGACGGCACCGTCATTTTTGAAAAGATCGCCGGAGCACCCGCGGAGGATACGAAGGCCGCGGCAGCCGCTACCGTTGTATTTGACCCTGTGACGATGGAAACCGCAGCCGGCGCCGAGCAGACCACTGCCGAATTTGAGCCGCAGAGCGCGGCCGCCCCGCAGGCGGCGCCCTCGCTTTTTGACAACGATTTTTCCGCACGGGAGCAGCCGGGCGAAGAGGCATCCGCAGAGTCTGCCGTCGCTTCGGCTGCCGCTGAACCTGCGGCGGATCCCGATGCAGGGCCTGCGGCAGAGCAGCCGCATTTTTACGAAGAGCATGTACAGGCCGATGAGGAGGACTATACCGACGCCGAACGGCAGGCGGACATCGCCGCCACGCTGAAGGCGATGGTCACCTCGCTGACGCTGCGTACCGCCATTCTTGCGGTGCTGGCTTTCAATGCGCTGTATTTCGGGCTGGCCGCCGCCATGCCTGCGCTGCCCCAGCCCGCAGGGTTGGTGGCCTCCGAAAACGCCTCTGTTTTTACACTGGTGGTCTATCTGGTCAGCCTGCTCATCGGCTGCGGCGTAAGCTGGCCGGTGTTCAAAAACGGCATTCCCGGCCTGTGGCAGCAGCCCAGCGCCGACAGCCTCGCCGCCGTGTGCTGTGCGGGCGCGCTGGTGCAGAACCTTGTGCTGCTGGTCACCGCCGGCGGTTTTGACCCCGCAAAACAGATCGTGTATACCGCTCCCGCGCTGCTGGCGCTGTTTGCCAATACACTGGGCAAGCGGATGCTGGCCCGAGGCGTACAGAAAAATTTTGCCCGCCTTGCCGGCGCCAATCAGAATTATGCGGTGGCGGCACTGCTGCATGACGACTCGCTGGTGCGCCGTATCACCCACGGCCTGGGCGAGACCGCCCCCTGCCTGCTGATCAGCCGCCCTGCAGAATATCTGCGCGGCTTTGTGCGCCGCAGCTTTTCTGATCGTCCGTCCGAGACGCTTGCCCAGCGTCTGGCACAGGGGCTTGTGGCTGCATCCGTTCTGGCGGGCTTTCTGGCCATTCTGCTGGAGGGCAGCTTTATCAACTCTTTCGCAGGCGTGCTTTGTCTGGGCTGCCCGCTCACCATGGTGCTGACCGCTGCCGTTCCCACCTCGCTGATGAACAAAAGCGCCGAAGCCATCGGTACCGTCATCCCCGGCGCGCAGTCGGTGGAAGAGCTGGGCCAGGCCAATGTGGTCGTGGCGGATGCAAAGGATCTGTTCCCGGCGGGCAGCGTTGTCCTCAAAGGGCTTAAAGTGTTCAGCGAGCCCCGCATCGACCTCGCACTTCTGTATGCTGCCAGCCTGCTGGTGCCCAACTGTCCCACGCTGCGCAGCGTGTTCCTCAACATTATTCAGGACCGTGTGGACATTCTGCCGGAGATCGAAGGTCTGAATGTGGAGGTGGGCTGCGGCTTTGAGGGCTGGGCGGACTCCCGCCATCTGCTGGTGGGCAACCGCGGCATGATGCTGGCCCACGGGGTGGAGGTCCCGCCCGAAGACTACGAGCTGCGCTACACCAAGGAAGGCCGCTACTGCCCGGTATATCTGGCAGTCAACGGCCGGCTGTACGCCATGTTTGTGCTGGGCTACCGCCCGGATGCGGACGTGAAGGAAATGCTGGATGAGATCTATGTCAGCGGGCTTTCACTGCTGGTCACCAGCGATGACTTCAACCTCACCGGCGAGCGCATCAACACCACCTACGGCATTCCCTCCGGGTGCATCAAGGTGCTCGGCGCGGCCGAAAGCCGTCAGCTTGCGGCGCATACCGCCTGCAGCACCGGCTGTGAGGGCGCCATGGCGCACGCCACCTCGTTCAAGGGCTTTATCGCGGGCATCCGCATTGCGGCAAACGCCGCCGGCATGGAAAAAGTCGCCAACATTCTGCAGGCGGTCTCGGTCATCCTCACCGCGCTGCTGGTTCTGGTGCTCACCTGCACCGGCGGCCTTGGCGCGCTGGGCCTGCCCACCGTGCTGCTGTACCAGCTGGCATGGGTGGTGCTCATTCTGCTGCTGCCGCTGGTCAAACGGTATTAAAACAGAATACGGCGTCTGTAAAGCCGGAATACCCAAAAGCGCTGCCGCGGATATGCGGCGGCGCTTTTTTGCCAAAACAGCGTCGGCAACGGCTTTTTTCGCTGACAAAACGCTGGCTTTGGGTAAAAAGCAACCAAGGTTTTTGGCAATTTGTACAAAGGAACGGGTCGATATTTTACATCTGGAAATGCTTTTTTTCACCCGAAAACGCTTCCAAATTCGCGGATTATGTGGTAATATTTTCTGTATAATATGTCATCCCCCCGCGCCGAAGCGGGAAGTGACCAAAGGAGGAACCCTACCATGAGCTATACTCAGGACCAAATCCGCAACATTGTGCTGGCGGGCCATTCCGGCGCCGGTAAGACCACGCTGGCCGAGGCTCTGCTGTACCGCACCGGCGGCAGCGACCGTCTGGGCCGTGTTGAGGAAGGTAACACCGTAAGTGACTATGACCCCGATGAGATCAAGCGCCGCGCTTCCATGCAGGCTGCCATGATCCCGGTGGATTATACCGGCGTTCGTCTGAACTTTATCGACGTTCCCGGCCTGTTCGATTTTGAGCTGGGTCTGTACGAGGCCATGCCCGCTGTCGAATCCGCTCTGATCTGCATCTCCGCCCGTGACGGCCTGCAGGTCGGTGCCGGCAAGGCTTACCGCCTGGCCGAAAAATACGGCAAGTCCAAAATGTTCTACATTTCCGAGGTCGACGTGGAAAACGCCGATTTCTACAAGGTGTTCGAAGACCTGAAGGCCGAGTACGGCCCCAGCGTCTGCCCCGTCATCGTCCCCGTTGAGCAGGCCGGCGGCCGTATCTATGTGGACCTGATCGACAACAAGGCGTTCTCCTACGCTGCCGACGGTGCTCCCCGTGAGGTTCCCGTTCCCAGCATCGGCCACCGTCTGGAAGGCCTGATCGCCGCTATGTCCGAGGCCGTTGCCGAAACCGACGACGAGCTGATGGAGAAGTACTTCTCCGGCGAGCCCTTCACCCGCGACGAGCTGATCAAGGGCGTCCGTCTGGGCGTTAAGGAAGGCACCATCACCCCTGTTCTGTGCGGCAACGCCACCAAGATGGCTGCCACTGACCTGACTCTGGAGATGTGCTGCCGTCTGCTGCCCTCCGCCGACCGCGCCGCCGGCGTCACCGCGCTGGATGCCGACGAGAACCCCGTTGAAGTGGTCTGCGATCCCAACGGCCCCGTCTTCGGTTATGTGTTCAAGACCGTCGCCGACCCGTTCGTGGGCAAGATGTCCTACATCAAGATGGTCTCCGGCGTGCTGAAGAGCGACTCCGCCGTCATCAACTCCCGTACCGGCGAGCCCGAGCGTCTGGGCAAGCTGCTGACCATGAAGGGCAAAAAGCAGATCGACTCCGCCGCCATCATCGCCGGCGATATCGGCGCCATCACCAAGCTGAGCACCGCCCGTACCGGCGACTGCCTGTGCGCTGCCGGCAATGTGCTGCATATGGAACCGCCCGTGTTCCCCGTGCCCACCATGAGCATGGCGCTGCGCGTCAAGCAGAAGGGCGATGAGAGCAAGATCAGCACCGCTCTGCAGCGCCTGATCGAAGAGGACTGCACCCTGAAATACAGCCTCAACACCGAGACCACCCAGCAGATCATCAGCGGTCTGGGCGAGCAGCATCTGGAAAGCGTGCTGGCCAAGCTGAAGAACAAGTTCGGCGTGGAAGTCGAGCTGGATAAGCCCCGTGTGGCCTACCGCGAGAGCATCCGCAAGAAGGTCAAGACCCAGGGCCGTCACAAGAAGCAGACCGGCGGTCACGGCCAGTTCGGCGACGTGTGGATCGAGTTCGAGCCCACCGAGTCCGAAGATC
>CAZYRD010000103.1:1338-8674 GCA_964649475.1 uncultured Faecalibacterium sp. | reverse complement strand
AATCCCTAACTCTCCGCCACAAAATAACCGTCATTCTGGTACAACAGAATGACGGTTATTTTGTGCTCAAAATCGGTATTTTATAATTTTTTTGGAGATCAAACTGTTGAAATTCTTGTTTATATCTATTTCAAATCGTTGAAAGATTGGTAATCGTTAAATCATAAGTATAATCGTTGATTTATTAGGATAATCGTTGAATTATAACCAATAATCGTTAAAATATTGATAACACGATCTTTGTTGTCACAGTCTAGGACTTTATATTGTAGATTGTTTGCAAAAAGGCTCTATGGTATCCCACCATGGATGCCATAGAGTCTTTTTGTTAATCAGTGTTGTGCGCTTTAAAATTCCTCAAGGTCAATGATTTTTCTAATATCGCTAATTTCCAACGCGGTGGCAATCTTCCCTAAATGTTCGAAATTGATAACAGTTCGAGAGCCTCTTACAATGTCACTAATTGTTGATTCGCGTACGCCCGCCAACTCGGCAAGCTTTTTTTGGGTTAATTCTTTCTCTTCAAGAAGTTCCTTCACGCGAAGTTTTACACGATAACTCATAATAAACTAATGCCCTCCATACTCGAAAGCACCATATAGGTGTAATTCCACAGGCTGGGGTCTTTGCCAAAAACAGTAGGCTTATCGCCCAGAGATCCAGCCAAATCCATGACGCTTCTTGTGAGCCCAACTTTGTGCCTATTCCAAACAGCGATAGGATCTTTGCCGTCCATCCACCTATACTTTTCGGAGGCGGTATCATACTCGAGAAGAACTCTAAATGCCGCAAGGATGGGATAGAGGAGTCCATCGGGGATTTTGTAACAAATATCACTCATGCAGAATTTACTCTTTCCGACGGGGCAGCCATCTTTATAGCCAGAATAAGATTTTCGACCGTACATACGGCCATTCTCGTTATATGCTACAGCAAACTCGTTTTCGATAGCATCGTAAAGATCGAACAGATCAGGCATAATGTTAACGAATTTTCTGTAGTGCTCCGGATCATCCAAATATTCGTTCAGCATTGCCTGTTTGCCAGAGTATGCCTTAGTTGGATGCTCCGAGCTACTATACTTGTCAATGTTAAACATACAGATGATAGAAACAATATCGCGTGCGTCAATCATTTTCAGAGCTTTTTTGGTATCGGCATCTCTTGTAATTTGGTTTTGCTTAAAGGAAATTCTGTTGAAGAAGGGTAACCCCTCAAGGCCTTCCTTGATAGGATCAAACTTCTCTCTCAGCTCTGCCATAGATTTTGCATCGACTGCGACAGAAGTATTACGAGCTTCTGCAAGATCGGCGATCATTGCTTCAACGCCGGTCATCACTTCGAACTGAACATATTGATCCAAGATTTTGTCCTTATTCTCGAGAAGGATCTTGTAAGTGTGTCCACCATCAATATTGCCGTGGCAACTGTCATCCTCAAATTCGATGGTTACTTCCTGCAGGCGGTTATCATAACGCACCCTCTTTGCAGAGAGGATGATACCTCTGTTCTTTAGATGAAATTGACCATCATTACTCAGCAGAGACTCTGTGATTGCGCTTGCCACAGTAGAATTGAGTTTCTGGTCACGAGGATTTGTCGCCATAGGAATGCCGTCGGGAACATCGCAAGTCTTGGCATAGAAGATGTACTTTCTCGAAGTTTCATTGCCAAGAGGGTCATCGAACTTTCTAAAATTGTTGTCACTAACCTTAATTGTTTTTCTAATCATAATTACTTCTTTCTGAAGACTGTGCTTCGAATTATGTTTACGAATGCATTTACATATCGCAATGTTATAATAACGCAATATCGATATTTTGTCAAGAGGGAAATGAAATTTTTTATCGTTGATAAATTTTTCTCTTTTAACTCAATGAAACGACACAAGACTTGTTTAGCAAAAAAACTATCTAAATGAAAATACTCTCTAAAATCCAATTGCACCCCCTAAACCCGATTTGTACCCCCTGACCTCAAAATGGACCCCTTAAAAAGACTTTACACCCCTACCCTCAAAAGGGGGTACATTTGTATCGAAATTAGGGTTAGTCTTCAAAAAAATCCTCATCGTTTCAACGGTGAGGATTTTTTTGCATTGTGCTTTTCTTTTTCGAAAAAGGAGGCATAGCCATGAAATTCGCCGGGTTTCTGCCGCCATGGGAACGTCTGGAATATGCCAGGGTGTTGACGATGTACTTCGCCACACCCTCGCCCATGCTCATCATGGTGCGGGTCAGCCGCGCGCTGGACGCAACTGTGTGGGTGAAGGACGCGCCCCGGCAGACGACAAAGAGGTTGTCGTATTCGATGGGACGGGTACAGTCCAGCGGGATGGCGTAAGGGTGCTCCAGTTCGCCGATGGGTCTGTTTTTCAGACCGTGGGTGTCCAGCGCGTGGTCGGCAATGGCAATGGTGTGCTCATCAACGGCAAAAGGCGCGGTGATGTCCTCCAGCGTCAGTACCTTGCGGCCTGCCAGCCGCAGGCCCTCCCGTATGCCGGGGACGAAAATTTTGACAATGTGCCGGTCCGCAAGGCCTTTTTCCGCCTGCATGTACCGCCAGTAGCGCCATACCCGCGCCGTACCCACGGCGGGGGCGCCGGCGCCAAGCCGGTACCATTCGCCGCCAGTCAGCGTGGGCAGCATGTTGACGTTGATGTCCCCGTTGGGGTACAGGTTGAAGCAGCTTACCACGCGCCGCATGCGCTCGCGTTCCCAGTCGGCGTCCCGCGCGGCCATTGCCGCAAGCCAGTCGGCGTCCGGTTCGGGAAGGGCATTCTGTGCGTTTTGCGACACCCGGAACACCATACTCACGCCGTTGATCCCGTCCGGATCGCCGTCGTCGCTGCCCAGAACACAGCGGCAGCCGGCGTCCTGCGCAAGGACGATCCCGCCGCTGCAGTCCAGAAAATACTCGGCGGTGACGCGCAGCGTTTCGCTGCCGTTTTTCAAAAGAACGGCGGTGACGGTGCGGCCGTCGGTTTCGCAGCCGCAGTATTCGAAGCCGAACATCGTGGTGCAGTACGGCCCGTTTTCGGCGATCATCTCCGCCATCGCGGCGCCGAGAGCATCCTCGTCCATCATAAAGCGGGTGCAGTCGATGTACGAGGAGCGAAACTGCCGGCAGCGTTTCAGCGTGCTGTCATAGGCGGCTTCGCAGGGGACGGAAAGCCCCCACGGATAATCCGGACAAAGGGCGTGCGGGTCGGCGTAGCCCATTTCCTCGCAGAACAGCTTGTAATTGGGAACGGTTTTCTGTACCTGCCCGCCGCCGCTGCGCAGCAGTTTTTCGGCAAGCGGACGGTGGACGCCCTCCAGCGAAACGCCGGGCTCCCAGCAGCAGACGCCGCCGTAAACGGCGGTGCCGCCAAAGCCGGGGTTTTTGTCGGCGATCACCACCGGTATGCCGCGGCGGGTCAGCTCCCAGCAGGCGCCGAAACCGCCGCCGCCCGCCCCAAGGAGCATAACGCTTGTGTGCAGTTCACGCATGGAGGTCTCCTTTGTGAATGTTCCGGTGGTCTCCGGACGGATAAACAAAAACTCTTGTTTGGAGAACCTGTTTTTACAGCGGCTGCACCTGCTGCGAGGTGCCCCACACGGTCATCTCCTCCACAACCACGCCTCTGGGCTGGTTGGCGGCGTAGCAGATGGCCTCGGCAATGTCCTCGGCGCGCAGAGTCTGGTTTTCTTCGGCAATGCCCGCGCCGGACTGGAAACCGGTGGCGGAGGCTGCGGGGATGATGCAGGTGGCGCGCACGCCGTAGGGCTGCATCTCCACATAGAAGCCCTTGGTGAAGTTCAGCACGCCGGCTTTGGCGGCGGCGTACACCGACCAGCCGCCCCAGCAGTGCCGTGCGCAGACGGAGGCCAGATTGATGACGATGCCGTCACCCTGCTTTTTCATCATTTCGCCAAACAGCTTGCAGCCGTAGATGGTGGAGTTGAGGTTCAGCGCAATGGCGGCGTCGATGTCCTCGCGGGGCTGTTCGACGGTGTCTGCAATGCGCACGCCGCCGCCGGCGTTGTTTACCAGAACGTCAATGCGGCCGTATTTTTCCTGCACGTGATCGCGCAGTGCCAGCCAGTCCTCATAGCAGGCCACGTCAATGCGCACGCCGTCGGCAAAGCCGTATTCGGCCACGGTGTTTTTCACCTTTTCTGCATTGCGGGAGGCGACGATGACAGTGTCGCCGGATTCCTTGAACTTTTTTGCGGCCGCCAGACCAAAACCGCTGGTGGCGCCGGTGATGACGATGATCCTGTTCATGATGATTCTCCTTTTGGTTGATTTTTTCTCATTATACCGCAAAGTGTACGGCGGCGCAAGTGCGGAAAAGACCGGAATAATAAGGACGAACTGCCGCGACGCACGGCTTGCTGCCCGCGCGCAAAACGGAAATACTTCACGGCGCATGAACCGAAGCTTGACAGCCTGCTGCCGATTTGCTATACTGATCCCAGAGTCTGATACAAAAAAGGAGAATCGCACTCATGGGTGTCGTGGATCGTATTCGCAAATAAGGCGCAATAATACCTCAATTTTTTCGCAGGGGTATTTTGCGCCTTTTTGTGTGTACAAGACACCGGAAGGAGTGCTTTTTTGTGTCCAAAAAACTGAATAAGGGCAATATTTATTCCATTTCGCAGAATTTTCTCACCAGCCGCCGCACCGTGGAAAGGCTGATCCGCAAAGCCGGTCTGAGCGGGCAGGATACCGTGCTGGAGATCGGCGCCGGCAAGGGGCATATCACAAAACTGCTTGCCGAACACTGCAAAAATGTCATCGCATACGAGATCGACCCCGCACTGTACGCGGGGCTTGCGCC
The DNA here is from genome assembly GCA_964649475.1 of uncultured Faecalibacterium sp. GTDB lineage: Bacteria > Bacillota > Clostridia > Oscillospirales > Ruminococcaceae > UBA1762. The sequence continues at coordinate 3,846 of CAZYRD010000103.1, read as the reverse complement.
GCAGCTTGCCCCCAATGTGCAGCTGCACCACGCCGATTTTTTAAAGGCCGCGCTGCCGCAGCAGCCGTACAAAGTGTTTGCCAACATCCCGTTTTCCCGCACGACGGAGATCATCCGCAAGCTGACCAACGGCGTACCGCCCCCGCAGGAGATGTATCTGGTGGTGGAGGAGGGTGCGGCAAAACGCTTTTGCGGGCAGCCGAAAGAAAATCTGAACTCCCTGCTGCTGCGCCCGTTTTTTGAGGCGAAGATCATTCACCGGTTTGAGCGGACGGACTTCCACCCCGCGCCGCGGGTGGACTGCGTTGTGCTGGCGCTTGTCTGTAAGGTGCAGCCGGACATTGCGCTTTCGCAGCGGGCGCAGTACAGCGCGTTTCTGCGGTACTGTTTTGCAAACGGGCAGCGCGGCCTGCGCACGCTGCTGACCAAAAAGCAGATGTCCACTGCGCTGCGTCTGGAGGGATTGCCGCTGCCTGAGCCATCGGGCACCATGCTGTATGTCCAGTGGCTCTGCCTGTTTCGATGCTGGCTGAAATACGGCAAAAAGATCCCCGGCGACCCATGATGCCGCATGACTGCCGCGCGTTCCGGTCGGGCGTTTTATACACGGCAGAATGCAGCCATTTTGCCCGATTTTCTTGTGGAAAACGGCGTATCTGCGGCTTTTTTTGCCGCATTGCCTTGATTTTGTGCCGCGGTGCGTATATACTGGCATTAAAGGAAGGTGGAGAAAATATGGAACCGAAGGATTTCACGGTGGTGGAGATCGAAGGGGAGTACGCATACCTGCGCGAAGTGGGCGCCGCCCCCGGAAACGAGCGCTTTATTGCCATGGCGCTGCTGCCGGAGGGGACGGATATCGGTACGAAGCTGCATTACGGGATGCTGAGCTACACATTGGTGGAATGAGCAGAACGCGGGGGTGCGGCGGAACCGCCGCCGCGCACGGAAACATAAAGGAGAAACAGGATGAATTTCGATCTGCGCGAAACGGCGAAAGAACATAAGATCATTGTGGCACACCGGGGTGTTTCGGCGGGCAACATTCCCTGCAACACCATGACAGCATACGAGATCGCCCTGATGCAGGGAGCGGATATGATCGAGACCGACCTGAACTATACGTCGGACGGGCAGCTGGTGATCCTGCATCCCACCATGGAGCATTACCATCTGGATTTTGAGGGCTGCATCAACAATATGCCGTGGGAAGAGGTCAGCAAGCTGCGGTACGCCAATTTTGACGGCACGCCAACCCAGTTCGGTCTCATCAAATTCGACGACCTGCTGGAGCAGTTCAAAGGACGCTGCTACATCAATATCGATAAATTCTGGTCCAATCCGGTAGAGATCTGCAAGGCGGTCAAGCGGCACGGCATGCTGGATCAGATCCTTGTAAAAAGTCACATGAAGGACGAGGTGCTGGACGTTCTGGAGGAGGTCGCGCCCGAGCTTGCCTTTATGCCCATCGTCAAGGAAGAGCACGCCTGGCACGAGCGGATCAAAGCCCGCAACATCAATTACGTCGGCGTGGAAGTGGTGTTCAAACAGGACGACTGCTACCTTGCCAGCGATGAATTCGGCGAAAAAATGCACCGCGACGGCGTGCTGGTGTGGGCAAACTCCATTGTGTACGATCACAAGGCGGTGCTTTCCGGCGGTCATTCCGACGACACTGCATTCACCGTTTCGCCGGAGTACGGCTGGGGCTGGCTGGGCGACCGTCCCTTTGATGTCATCCAGACCGACTGGCCGCTTATGCTCATCAATTACCTGAAAGAGACCGGCCGTTACTATAAATAAACGCTGTCGTAAATGCCGGGAAATGAGGTGGCTGCCATAAAAACTTCAATCGCACTGGACTGTGGACTGTATACCGGGCTGCAAAACTGCGAAGAAGCCGCAGAAATGATCAAAAAAGCAGGCTTTGACGGCATTGATCTGTCGATGACGTGGGACACGGCCGTTCCGTTTCGGGAGGAACCGTGGCGGGAGAGGATCCTCGCGCATGCCGATGCCGCCCGTCGGCAGGGTCTGGAGATTTTACAGTGTCATCTGCCGTACTGGCCGGGACATGTCGATCTGCCGGGCAGCGGTACTTACGAGGATTTTGAAAACGAGCTTCTGCCGCAGTACCGCCTTGCACTGGAGCTTTGCGGCAGGCTTGGCTGCAAAACGGCTGTTATGCATCCGTTCATCTCGCTGGACAGCCGGGTGCTGACCGTGGAAGGCAACCTGCGCCTGCTGAACAAGCTGCTGCCGGATATGGAAAAGCACGGCGTACAGGTGGCGCTGGAAAATGTGTACGCCAGCCGCGGCGGGCAGTACCTGCGGTGTGCGGTAAGCGACGCCGAAGGGCTGCTGGAAATTGTGGAGCGCATCGGCTCTCCGCGGGTTGGCGTCTGCCTGGATACCGGTCACGCCAATATTTTCGGGCTGAACGTCGCCCATATGGCCCGGCAGCTCGGCACAAGGCTCATCGCGCTGCACGTCAACGGCAACGCCGGC
>CAZYRD010000103.1:0-1328 GCA_964649475.1 uncultured Faecalibacterium sp. | reverse complement strand
GACGAGCACGTGGTGCCCTACACCATGTCGGACTGGTGCGAGTGCATGGATCACCACGCATTTTCGCAAGGCCTGAAGGAGATCGGCTATCGGGGCAGTTACAATCTGGAGGTGGCCGTGGGCCCGTCCGCTCCGGCCGCCGCTGCCGCATATTATCTGTACGCCGGGGCGGTGGCCCGTGCACTGGCGGACGAGGCAGAATAACGCATTGCAGAGCAAGCACTTTTGGCTTTGGTCATATCAGGATACGGAGGAGCTTCTTTCGGAGCCTTCTCCGTGTTTTTTTTTTGCGGCGGACGGATTGTTTGCGGCGGCACTTCCTTTACTTTTTTGCGCAATCGTGGTATACTGTATTATGTATAACCATGGCTTTATGATATATGGACAGAAAGGTGTTTTTTTATGAAAACCATCACCCGGAATCTTACCGATATTGTCAGTGCGGCTTTTGAAAAATGCGGCTATGACGCCGCGCTGGGCCGCGTCACCGTCTCCGACCGCCCCGAGCTGTGCCAGTTCCAGTGCAACGGTGCGTTTGCCGCTGCCAAGCAGTACCGCAAGCCCCCTTTTGTGGTGGCGCAGGAGGTCGCCGATGTGCTGGCGGACGAGCCCACCTTTGCCAAGGCTGAGGTGGTCAAGCCCGGTTTTCTCAACCTGACCCTTGCAGACGGTGCCCTGCTGAAGCTGGTGGTCGCTCTGGCAGAGGATGAGCACGGCGGCATTCCGCAGTGCGAAAAGCCCGAGACCATCGTCATCGACTACGGCGGCCCCAACGTGGCAAAATCTCTGCACGTCGGCCACCTGCGCTCCGCCATCATCGGTGAAAGCCTCAAGCGCCTGGCCCGTGCCCTCGGCCATAAGGTCATTGGCGACGTGCATCTGGGCGACTGGGGCCTGCAGATCGGCCTCGTCATTGCCGAGCTGACCGTCCGGCATCCCGACTGGCGCGTTTGGGCCGGGGATTTTGACAAAGCCGTGGATCCCGTGCCGGAGCTGACCCCCGATCTGCTGTGCGAGGTGTACCCCTTTGCCAGCCAGAAGAGCAAGACCGACGAGGCCTTTGCCGAAGCCGCCCACACCGCCACCGCCGAGCTGCAGAGCCGCCGTCCCGGCTACATTGCGCTGTGGGAGGAGATCATGCGCGTGGCGGTTGCCGACTTGAAGGCCAACTATGCCAAGCTGGACGTGGATTTTGACTGCTGGTACGGCGAAAGCGACGCCGACGCCTACATTCCCCAGTTGATGCAGACGCTGGAGGAGCAGGGCCTTTCCTACGAGAGCAACGGCGCTCTGGTGGTGGACGTGGCCGAGGAGAGCGACAAGGCTCC
>CAZYRD010000102.1:0-8795 GCA_964649475.1 uncultured Faecalibacterium sp. | reverse complement strand
CTGCCTGCAAATGAATGCCTTTGCCGTTGTGTCCGACAGCGGCACCCTGCCGGAGGAGAGCAGCTTCTTCACCAGCGTGGGCCATCCCTTCCCGGCGGTGTGCATCCGCACCTCCACCGAGCGCCCCGAAGCGCTGGACAAGGGCTGCTTCATTCTGGCGGGCATCGCCGGCGACGGCATTGCGCAGGCGGTGGAGACCGCCGTTGCCATGAACGAAAACGGCGATCTGGGCATCCCTGTGCCCGTCTACACCGAGGACGTTTCCACCAAGGTGGTCAAGATCATCCAGAGCTACGTCGGCGTCGTCAACAAGATGGTCTGGCGCAAGAGCTGAAAAAGCGGACGGCCGCACCGGAACAAACAGCACAACGGCAAAGGGGAATGCGCCCGTCCGCCGTTTGAGAGAAAGGAGGGCCGCGCATGGCAAAGCGTCTGCTCATCGTCACCCAGCACTTCTGGCCGGAAAATTTCCGTATCAACGATATCGTACAGGGCTTTCTTGCCGACGGCATTCAGGTGGATGTGCTGTGCGGCCTGCCCAATTACCCCAAGGGCGAATGGTTTGACGGCTACGGCAAAAACGGCCCGTTTTACGGGGAGTGGAACGGCGCGCGCATCTTCCGCTGCCGCGAGATCCCCCGCACCGGCAACACTTCGGTGCGCATTTTCCTCAACTACATCTCCTGGCCCGTGTACGCGGCGCTGGCGCTGCACCGGCTGAAAGGCCCCTATGACGCGGTGCTATGCTACAACACCAGCCCCGTGCTGATGAGCTGGCCCGCCATTCTTGCCGCCCGCCGCTTCAAAGCGCCCCTCACCAACTATGTGCTGGACATCTGGCCCGAAAACCTGTATTCCGTGCTGGATGTGAAAAACAAATTTCTGCGTGGTGTGGCGCAGGCGGTCTCCGACTGGCACTACCGCCGGGCGGACAGGCTCATTGCCATGAGCCCCGGTCTGGAAAGCCGTCTGCGGCAGCGCGTGGGCGAAAAAAATGCCCGCGGCTGTGCGGAAAAGACCAAAAAGTACACCGTTATCCCGCAGTACTGCGAGGATTTTTACGCAGAGCACGCCTGTGACGAGGCGCTGAAAGCCGAAAACGAAGGCGCGTTCACGCTGATGTTTGCGGGCAATTTCTCGCCGGCGCAAAGTCTGCCCACCGCGCTGGAGGCCATGTCCATCGTCAAAAACACCCCCGGCGCGCCCGCCTGCCGGCTGCTGCTGGTGGGCGACGGCATGAGCCGCGCCGCGCTGGAACAGCAGGCCGAAGAGCTGGCGCTGGGCGGGTGCGTCCGCTTTTACGGCAGCGTGCCGCCGCAGCGCATCCCCGCGCTTTCCGGCGCCTGCGACGCGCTTCTGGTCAGCCTTTCGGATTCTCCCGACCTCGGCCTGACCATTCCGGCCAAGCTGGCCAGCTGCATGGCGGCCGCAAAGCCGCTGCTGGTGTCCATCAACGGCGAAGGCGCCGTTGCCGCGCAGGAAAGCGGCGGCGCGCTGGTATCGCCGGCCTGTGACGCCGCGGCCCTGGCGGAAAATCTGCTCCGGCTGGCGGCCGCGTCCGGTGAAGAACGTGCCGCCATGGGCGAAAACGCCTTTGCCTATTACCAAAGCCATTACCGCCGTGCGGAGCTGCTTCGCCGGCTGGAGGAATTTCTGTTCTGAACCAAAGCCGCGCCGGTGCGCGGACTGGTGTTTGGAACAAATCTTGAAAAGAAAACAGGTGAACGAAGTGAAGATTCTTGTCATCATTCCCTGCTACAACGAAGAAGAAAATCTGGAGCGCGTGGTCGCCCGGCTGAAAAAGGAAGCCCCGCAGGTGGATTTCCTCATCGTCAACGACTGCTCCACCGACTCCAGCGCCGCCATCTGCAAAGCCAACGGCTGGCGTTTTCTTGATCTGCCCACCAATCTGGGCATCGGCGGCGGCGTGCAGAGCGGTTACCAGTATGCCGTTGCCAACGACTACGACATCACGGTGCAGATGGACGGCGACGGGCAGCACGACGCGGCCTATCTGGATGCCGTTCTGGCTCCGGTCATCGCAGGCGAGCTGGATATGGCCATCGGCAGCCGGTTCATCACCAAAGAGGGCTTCCAGACCAGCTTCATGCGCCGTCTGGGCATCCGCATCATCAGCGTCACCATCCGGGCGCTGTGCGGCGCCCGTGTGCTGGACGTCACCAGCGGCTTCCGCGCCTGCAACAAGGCGCTGACCGCCTTTTACGCCAAGAAATATGCGCAGGATTATCCCGAACCCGAGGCCATCGTCTCGGCTGTTCTGGGCGGCTACCGCGTGGGCGAGGTGCCCGTCGTCATGCAGGAGCGTATGGGCGGCGTGTCCTCCATCAACCTGCTGCGCTCGGCCTATTACATGATCAAGGTGCCGCTGGCACTGCTGGTGTACCGTCTTTCCATCCGCCGCAAAAAGGCCGCAAGGTAAGCCTCTGCGCAAGGGCAGACGTTTGACCGCTCCGGCTTATCCATTTTAAGAAAAAGCGAGGTTTTCCCCATGGAAAAACTGCAGATAACCCTTATCATCGGCGCGCTGGCCTATCTTTTCATCATTTTCTGGATGCTGAAAAAGAACAGGATGTCCATCCGCTACTCGCTGCTGTGGCTGGCAAGTGCAGTGGTGCTGCTGCTGTTTGCCTGTTTCCCGTATCTGGCCAAGGTGCTGCGCGCCATCACCGGCGTGGAGGTCGTCTCCAATCTGATCTTTCTGCTGGTCATCGTGTTCATGCTGTTCATTTTACTCAGCCTCACCTCGGCGCTTTCTGCAATGACGGAAAAGGTCAAGCGGCTGGCGCAGGCAAACGCCCTGCTGGAGGAGCGCGTCCGCCGGCTGGAAAAAGAGGAGAACTGAACTCCCCGTCCGCTTTGTAAAATATTCAAAGGAGGCTCCGGCACGGCATGCTGTTCAATTCGCTGGAATTTCTCATCTTCTTTCCGGTGGTATGTCTGCTTTACTTTCCGCTGCCGCAGACGCTGAAGAAGCCCTGGCTGCTGGTGTGCAGCTACTACTTCTATATGTGCTGGCATGCAGGCTTTGCCCTGCTCATCTTCATTTCCACGCTGTCCACCTGGGTGTGCGGCTTTTTTATCGAACGCGCCGCCACCCCACGGGTACGCAAGCTGGCGCTGGTGCTCAATCTGGTGCTCAATCTGGGCATCCTGTTCACCTTCAAATACTTCGATTTCTTCTCCGGCAGCCTTGCTGCGCTGTTCGGCACAAAGCCGCTGCTGCTCAGCCTGACGCTGCCGGTGGGCATCAGCTTTTATACCTTTCAGGCGCTGGGCTATTCCATCGACGTGTACCGCGGCGACGTCCCCCACGAAAAAAGCTTTCTGAACTATGCGTTGTTCGTCAGCTTTTTCCCGCAGCTGGTGGCGGGCCCCATCGAGCGCTCGGCCAATTTTCTGCCGCAGCTGCACGAGCGCAAATATTTTGACGAATACCGTGCCGGCAGCGGTATCATCCGTATGCTGACCGGCTTTTTCAAAAAAGTGGTGGTGGCCGATGGCCTCGCCGCCTTTGTGGATGTGGTGTATGCCGCGCCGGAACAGTTTTCCCCGCTGCAGCTCATCCTTGCCACGATTATGTTCGCCATCCAGATCTACTGCGACTTCGCCGGTTATTCCGACATCGCCGTGGGCGCGGCGCAGGTGCTGGGCTACCGGCTGATGCAGAACTTCGACCGCCCGTATTTTGCCTCCACCATAGCGGACTTCTGGCGCCGCTGGCACATCAGCCTTTCCGGCTGGATGCGCGACTATGTGTACATCCCGCTGGGCGGCAACCGCAAAGGTGCGTGGCGCAAGCGGCTCAACCTGTTCCTCACCTTTATGTTCAGCGGCCTGTGGCACGGTGCCAGCTGGACCTTTGTGGTCTGGGGCGCGCTGCACGGCGTGTATCAGGTCATCGGCGATATCATCCGCGGCCCCCGCAAGGCGATCACCGCCTCTCTCGGACTGGATAAGATCCCACCGCTGAAATGGTTGGGCAAGGCGGTGGGCATGGTCGTCACCTTTGTGCTGGTCAATCTGGCGTGGGTGTTCTTCCGTGCGCAGACGCTGGAAGAAGCCACGTTCGTCCTCAAAGAGATCCTTGCCGTCGGGGGCGATCTGTTCTCCGGCGAAGCCTGGCTGGAGGCCCTCAGGGGCATCGGTTTCTTCGGGCTGCTTCCGGCGGATGCGCTGGTCTGGGGCCATGTGCTTACCAACACCGGTCTTGGTCTGGCGTTGTGTGTGGCGCTGCTGCTGTTGATGGACATCGGCGAGGGCCGCGACGGCAAACTGGTGGCGCGGGTGTCCCGCTGCTGGTACCCGGTGCGCTGGGCGTTCTGCATCCTGCTGCTGGGAGCCATCCTTCTGTACGGCAGCTTCGAACCCTCCGGCTTCTACTACTTCCAATTCTGATCTTCACCGGAAAGGAGACCGTTGCATATGCGTGTATTGCGGCTGCTGTTAAAGGGTCTGCTTCTGGTGGTGCCGCTGGCGCTGCTTCTGGTGCAGGTCAACTACGCCGTGGATGGCAGCGCCATCCTGCGCGGCGACAAATACGAGCTTGAGATCGCCACTGCCTGGCTGGAAGGCAAGGCCGTGGGCAATTTTGACAATACCATCAACGAGCGCAGCGTCATGCGCCTGTATGTGGAAAATCTGGAATCCGGCCTGGACACGCTGGTGCTGGGTTCCAGCCGCGCCATGCAGATCACCGCTGCCATCGCGGGGGAGGAGGGCGCCTTCTTCAACGCCGGCATGACCGGCGCTGACCGCAAGGATGTTCTCTCCACCTTCTATCTGTTCGACCGCGCGGACAAGCTGCCCCAAAACCTTATCATCGCGGCGGACCCGTGGCTGCTGTTTGACAGCGACGCCACCCTCAATTTCCGCAGCGACGACAATCTTTACCGCGAGTTCCTGCGCGAGCGTCTGGGGTATGACGTGGAGTACGTCGCCGAGGACGATTCCGTCCGCCGCGAGGCGCTTACCTCCATCGCTTATTTTCAGGAGAACATCGTCTACCATTTCACCGACCATTCCTCCGACGTCATGCCCGACATTCTGCCGGATCAGCTGCTGGATTACGATTACGACATCCGCAACTCGGACGGTACGCAGTATTACTCGGCGGCCTATCGCAACCGCACGCAGGACGAAGTGGATATGGATGCGCTGGTGCTCACCGGCGTGGATTTTTCTTTGCTTTACGGCTTTACTGAGGTCTCGGCCGAGCTTGCCCGGCAGTTTGAGGATTTCCTCGCCTACGCCGAAAGCCGCGGCGTGCAGGTGACGCTGGTGTTCACGCCGTTCCATCCCACCTACTGGGACAAGCTGGTGGCCGACGCCAATTACAGCGCAGTCCCCGCTGCCGAGCAGACCTTCCGGGACATCGCCGCCCGCACCGGCGCGGATGTGTACGGCGCTTACGACCCCGCGGAAGCAAACTGCACCACCGAGGATTTTTACGACGGGCTGCACATCCGCCGTGAGAGCATCGGCAACTATTTCCCCGGCATGGGCAAAGAGCTTCCCCGGCCGGAACCGTCTTTGGAGGAAGCTCCGGCGGAAACGGAATAAACCCTGTCCGCATATAGCGCAAGGAGAGTACGCGTGGAGAGCATCATCCCCGGCTTTGCCGACCGGCCCTGTGCAGCCGGACGGACGTCAAAATCTTTGTGGACACCGACGCGGACGTGCGCCTCCTGCGGGATGTGGAGCAGCGCGGCCGCAATCCGGTGGCACCGGAAATGGTCATGAACCGTATTCAGAACCACATTGCGGCGCAGCAATAACGCCGCAGCGGGTATTGTATAAAAGGAGATTGCATATGATTTACGACATTCTGGAAAATCTGGAGCAGTACACCGGTCTGTTCGACAATCTGGATACCGCCATCGAGTATCTGGCCGAGACCGATCTGGACGAGCTGCCTCTGGGCCGTACCGATATCGCCGGTGACGACGTGTATCTCACCGTCAGCAATGTGCAGGCCCGCCCCAGCGACGAAGCCCTGTTCGAGACCCACTCCGACTACATGGATATCCACATCGATCTGGAAGGCGTGGAGCTGTTCGAGATCGCCCTTGGCGCTCTGGAGGAGCACACTCCCTACGACGCCGAAAAGGATATCGCTTTCTATAACGCGGATCTGTCCTGCGCCAGCGTTCTCGGTCCCGGCCGTTTTCTGGTGGTCATGACCGAAGAACCCCATAAGCCTGCCGTTGCCAGCGCACAGGGCACCGCTTTGAAAAAAATCATCGTCAAGGTGCGCCGGTGATTCGCCGGAGGCAAACTCATATATGGAAAGGGAAACTCTCATGGAAAAAGAACTGATGCAGAAAATCGACGCATTCATCGAGGCCAATAAGCAGGCCATTCTGGATGATATTGCCGCGCTGGTCGCCGTGGACAGCGTGCAGGCTGCTCCCGCGCCGGGTGCACCCTTTGGCGAAGGCGCCAAGCGCGCCCTGGAAGTGACGCTGGAAATTGCCGAGCGCCTTGGCCTTGCCACCAAAAACTGCGAAAACTATATCGGCTATGCCGAGCTGCCCGGCACCGAGGCCGAAAAGTATCTGGCCACCATCTGCCATGTGGACGTGGTGCCCGTGGGCAACGGCTGGGACGCCGATCCCTTCACCATGCGCATCCGTGACAACTGGCTGCTGGGCCGCGGCGTTGCGGACGACAAGGGCCCCATGGTCATCACTCTGTACACCCTCAAATGCCTGAAAGAGCTGGGCGTGCAGCTGCGCTACCCCATCCGTGCGCTGGCCGGCACCAACGAAGAGACCGGCATGCTGGACGTGGACTACTATCTGGAAAATTACCCCGCGCCGGTGTTTGCCTTCAGTCCGGATGCCGCCTTCCCCGTGTGCAACGGCGAAAAAGGTCTGTTCGGCGCCAGCATCGTCAGCCCCGCCTTTGAAAACGGCGCCATCGTGGACTTTGCCGGCGGCGTTGCCAACAACGCCATTCCCGACCGCGCCTATGCCGTTGTCAAGGCGGATATCGCCGGTATGACCGCCGGCGAGGGCGTCACCCTCACCGCCGAAGGCGAGGGTCTGGTGCGCGTTTCCGCCGTGGGCAAGGCCGGTCACGCCGCCTCTCCCGCCGGTACCATCAACGCCATCAGCCGCGTGGTGGGCTGCCTTGTGGACAACAACGTCTGCACCGCCCCCGAGACCGCTTACCTCAAGGCGCTGCAGAAGCTGCACTGCTCCACTGCGGGCGAGGGCCTTGGCATCGCCTGCGAGGACGGCCCCTTCGGCCCGCTGACCATCATCGGCGGCCGCATCTACATGGAGGACGGCAAGCTGGTGCAGACCTGTGACAGCCGTTACCCCACCACCACCACCGGCGAAGCCATGGTCAAAACCATGCGTGAGACCATCGGCGATGCCGCGGAAGTGGTGCTGGACCGTGCAAACGATCCCTTCTACATCGAGGCCGACAGCCCCGCCATCCGCGCCTGCATCGACACCTTCAACGAGGTCACCGGCAACAATGCCGAGCCCTTTACCATGGGCGGCGGCACCTATGCCCGTCACTTCCCGGCGGCGGTCAGCTTTGGCCCCGAATACGATGCCCCCATCCCCGAGTTCGGCGGCGGCGCCCATGCCGCCAATGAGGCCGCACCCTTTGACGTTCTGCTGCAGGCTCTCAAGATCTACGTGGTGACCATGCTGCGGCTGGAAGCCATCGATTTCTGAGTGCTGCCCTCCCTGCACCGGAAAAACCGGTGACCGGCTGAGCGGCCGATCCGTATATAATAAGGATCACAATAAAAACAAAAGATCTCCGCACCCGGTGAACGGCGGCTGAGCTGCATCGGCGCGGGGATCTTTTTGTTGTTGCACACAGTGGAAAAATGTGCTATACTGATACCGTCCCCGGCAGGAAGCCGGGTCAAACGGGCTTTCCAAAACGGAAAGTATGCCATGAAGGCTGCCGCGCTGCGTCCGATGTTCATCGGGCGTTTATTCTGCACGCCTTTTGGCGTATTTCTGTATCGGGAGGTATTTTTTATGTCGAAAAAACGTTTCAACACCCGTGCGCTGGTGTTTGCCGGGGTCTGTGTGGCACTGGGCGTGGTGCTGCCGATGGCGTTCCACAGCCTGCCGGACGGCGGCCGCGTCTTTTTGCCCATGCACATCCCCGTGTTGCTGTGCGGTCTGCTGTGCGGGCCGTGGTACAGCCTTGGCTGCGGCGTGCTGGCACCGCTGCTGTCCCATTTCATCACGGGCATGCCCATGGCCGCCGCGTTGCCCGGCATGCTGTGCGAGCTGGCAGCCTACGGCTGCATCAGCGGTCTGGTCAGCCGTCTGGTAAAGGTCAAAAATCCGGTGGGCGGCGTGTACATCCCGCTGGTGTGCGCCATGCTGGGCGGCCGCGTGGTGGCGGGCCTTGTCAACGGGCTCATCTTTCAGGCGGGCAGCTACAGCCTGCAGGCGTGGGTCACTGGCTCATTCGTAACGGCCCTGCCCGGTATTGCGGTGCAGCTGGTGCTGCTGCCGGTGCTGGTGCTGGCGCTGAAACGGGCAGGCATCATGCCTGCACAGAGCTGACCTGCCGCAGCTGTAAGCGTTTCGCAGAGAAGCAGAGCACACGGGCCACTGCAAGGCAAAAAGAATAACAAAGAAAGCCGGACTGCATTGAACTGCGGTCCGGCCTTTGTTTTTTATCATGGTGTAATAATACAAAAACAGAATTGCTCTGGTTTGAAAGATGGGTCATTCCACCACAAACTCAGTCCATTCAATTTTGTTGTATTGCATAACGTCATCCGATTTTTT
>CAZYRD010000101.1:0-8800 GCA_964649475.1 uncultured Faecalibacterium sp. | reverse complement strand
CACATGTGGGCCCGCCCACCGGACTACAACGGAACCTACGACGTGGAGGAGGGCGTCACAGGTATGGTGCGTACCGAGGGCCCCGTCATCACCATGAACGGCGCGTGGGCGCAGAACATCGGCGAAAACGAGATGTACATCGACTTCATCGGCGACAAGGGCGGCATCCGCCTGCAGTACGGTGCGGACTTCACCCTGTACAGCACCAAAACGGCATGCTGACCACCACCACCACCGCCTATCCCGCCTCCAATCATTTTGAAAACGAGATCAACGCCTTTGTTGGCTGCGTGCGCAGCGGTGAGAAGCTTCCCTCCCACATCGACACCAACATCCTCACCTCCCGCCTGATGCAGGCGATGTACGATTCCGCCGAAAGCCACCGCGAGATCGTTCTGGAGTAACCCGCCACAGATTCAGCCGCCCTGCAGCCGCAAGACGCCGGGCGGCTTTGCGCGCGGTGTCTGTGTACAAAGCATCCGCCGCATTGGACCGTTTCGCCTTGACAACACTCCCGCGAACAGGTTATACTGTTTTTAAATTATGTTAACCGTTTTGGAGGTAGCGATATGAAGCCCCTGATCCTGCAGTCTGACTTCGGCTATGCTGACGGTGCTGTCAGTGCCATGTACGGTGTTGCAGAATCCGTCTGCGACGGCATCCGCGTGTTCAACCTCACCCATGACATTCCCCAGTACGATATCTGGGAGGCCAGCTACCGTCTGATCCAGACCGTGCAGTACTGGCCCGCAGGCAGTGTGTTTGTCAGCGTGGTGGACCCCGGCGTCGGTTCCGCCCGCCGCAGCGTGGCGGTATGCACCTCCAGCGGACAGTATATCATCACACCGGACAACGGCACGCTGACCCATATCAAGCGCATGTGCGGCATCACCGAGGCCCGCATCATTGACGAAAGCGTCAACCGCCTGCCCAATTCCGGCGAAAGCTACACCTTCCACGGCCGCGACATCTACGCCTACACCGGCGCCCGTCTGGCTGCAGGAATCATTGATTTTGCCGGTGTCGGCCCCACCTATCCCGTGGAGGAGGTTGTTGAGCTGCCCGTGGTGGAGCCCTCCATCGCAGGCGATACCGTCAGCGGCACCATCGACGTGCTGGACGTCCGTTTCGGCTCGCTGTGGACCAACATCAGCCGCGAGCTGTTCTGGAAGATCGGCGTCAAGCACGGCAGCCGTGTTGAGGTCAGCATCTCCAACGAGACCCGCACCCTGTACAAAAACATCATGGTCTACGCCAAAAGCTTCGCCGATGTGAACGTGGGCGAGCCTCTGCTGTACATCAACAGTCTGGACTGCGTGGCGGTAGCCATCAACCAGGGCAGCTTTGCCGACGCCTACCGCATCGGCACCGGCACCAACTGGCGCATCACCCTGCGCAAGGCGCCTCGCATCGTATACGGCGACGAGGATTGATGTATTCCGCCCGTGATACGTTGCCCTAACCACCTTTTGAACCAGCAACGCCCCGGACGCTCCCCAATGGAGCGCCGGGGCGTTTTGTTGTGCCGAAGTCCGCAGCTGCGCTTCGGGCGCGTTATATGCAGCGCACTTCAGCCGCCGTCTTTAGCCAAAACGGCAGGATCCGCCACTGCAGCAGCTTTCGCTCTGAGACCCGCAGCCGCAGCGCGAAGAGATGAAGCAGGAGACCAGCATCAGGAACAGGATGAGCGCAAAGAAGCCCAGCGTGGCCCACACACCGGCAAGAATGGCGATGAGCAGACAGAAACCGGTGGGCAGTACTGCCAGCAATACTGCAGCAGCCACCAGCGCCAGTACCGCCGCATACAGCAGGGTACCAGCATACCGGCAGATGCACCTCGTGCCGTGCTTGCTGAGAAACAGCACCAGCAGCACAAACACCACGATGGCTGCACTTACCGCCAGCCCGATGTACACCGCTGCCGCCAGCGCGGGCAGAATGCCGAAAAGATACAGCACCGCCACAACCGCTCCCAGCACCAGTGCGCCGATGAAGGCCAGGATCTTGGAAAACGCATCATTGTTACACATGGACAAAACCTCCTTTTCGCATTTCGCGGGTCCTACATCACTATATTCCGCAAGACAAAAGGCTGTTACGGCAGAACTGCGGATCGTCCGTCGTTTTCTTTTTTATGTCCTCTTAAATCAGAACGCCCGTGCTTTTGTGAAAAAGCACGGGCGTTCTGATCTACCGCATCAAGCGTTTGCCGAACGGTCCTTATTTTACTGGGTGGATGCCGCCGCCCGCCGTAAGCCCGGAGGGCGCCTGATAGCATTCCAGCATGTTTCCATAGGTGTTGTGCACGGTCACTTCCAGCGTATGGGTTCCGCCCATATCGCCCAACGGACAGACCACCGGTGCAAAAATATGCCGACCAAGCATTTTTCCGTCCAGCGCCACGGTACAGGTACCCTTCACCTCCGGCAGCGAAAGCACCGCAGAGCCAAACGCCGGCGGAAGCTGCATCTCAAACCGGTAAGCCGCCGCGCCGGAATAGAACGGATGTCCCTGTGCGCACCAGCTTTGCGCGGGGTCCAGCGTCTGTTCGCGGTTGTAAAGCGTCACCGCCGCGCGGGCGGGGATATACCGTTCCAGACTGTACTGGCTGCCGCAGCGGGCGTACCACGGGTCCTTCGTCTGCAGCCAGACGCCGAACTCACCCCTCAGGTAAAGGGGGTATTCCTGCGGGATCGCCCCGTTTTTGTGCAGAGTCAGCGTATGCCGCCCCGGCACGGCAGCCGCGGGCAGCGCATAGGCAAAATACGCCTCATCCCAGAGCTGCACGGACTCCGGTTCGCCGGGTTCTATTCCATCCAGGAGAATTTTTTCGATCAGCGGCGCACAGTGCTGCGGCACCAGCAGCTGCGGAGCGGCGGCAAGCCGTTCCTCCGTGGCGAAGGCAAAGCTGATTTCGGCCGCATCGGTACTTTTTGCCGCTGCTTCGTCCGCATCGTCCCGCCAAAACTCCAGCGGCAGCACGTTGGGCGCACTCCACGTCACACGCGCCGCATGCGGCAGCGGCACACTCTCTTCGGCATATTCCGGCAGTACGTCCGCACGCAAAGCGCCGTCTTTGGTAAAACAGGCGATGGCGCCGGAGCGCAGCGTCACCGGATGCGCCGCGCCGCCGATGTACAGCGTACCGGAAACCGGCTCCGCCTGTTCCAGACTGCACAGCAGCACCAGCTCTTCGCCGTCCGGCAGAAGCCGACGCATAAAATGCGGCGTGCCCGCGCCTTCGTAACGCACGGTGCAAGGCACAAAGTCGTTCAGCCGGTCCAGTTCCTCCGCGTTCAGCAGTGGCAAACCGCTCGCGCGCAGCAGTTCGGCTCTCTCTCCCGTCGGCTGCGCACCGGCATTGAGCACCACGGCAAATTTTTCCTTATTGGCGGCAATGGCGGCCGCATCCGCAATGACATAGCCGTACGGCAGCCGGTCCATTTTCATGCAGGTTGCGAAAAAGAGCTCGTTGTCCGCACGGTGTGCCCAGATATCGTCGGTGATATCCAGCACGGCAACCGGCGCCTGCAGCGTTCCCTGCGAGGCAAACCAGCAGTATTCCGCCAGCATATCGTTGAACTGCCGCATACCGGCGGCAAGATGACCGCGGGGCGAAAAATCCGGCGGTGCAAAAAATTTGGTCTCGCCGCGCAGCCGGTGATGATATGCGTGCGGCACGATGAAATTGATGCCCTGCATGATCTGCCGTGCGGCGATCTCCCGCAGGTCGTTGAAATCCGCACCCCAGTTGGAGGCGGCGAACATCTCACACATGGCGCCCTTTTTGCCGTACAGGAATGCCGCCGAACCCGCCTGCCTGGGGCGCAGGTCGCTGTACATATCCCGGTAGGCCGGGTTGCGGATAAAGGCGTCGTCCCCGCCCCAGCTGGCTTTCGGCACCCAGTACTCCTCTTTGCGCAGGTGCTTGCCGCCGTTGAGCTCCAGCAGCTCCTGATCGGTGCCGGGCCAGTCGCAGTTGCGCTCCATGTCCAGTGCGCGGCCCTCGGTGTAAAGCGAGCTGCGCGGCGCTTCCTCCCACGCAAACGCAGGGGAATCGCTGGTGTGGAAGGTGTATTCCAATCCGTTTTCGCTGCACCAGCGGTGGTTGGCCGCAAACCAGCTCTGGTACAGGGTACCGGCGTGCTGCCAGTAGTCCGCCGTATGCGGGCCGCCCTCTTTTTTCAGTATGGACGGGATGTGCGGGGTGATATCATAGCCGTAGGCCTGCCGGAAGGTTTCCGCAAAATCGGACGACCACGGAAAGAAATCCTTCTGAGGGGAACCCTCCCGGAACACCCCCGCCGCAACGCGGCGGTTGTCCGCGTCCGAGAAAAAGCCCCGGACGGTATTGCCGAAATATTCGCCCACATGGGCTTTGTACGCCTCGTAGACGATGCCGTGGAACAGCGCGGCGCTCTCCGGCTCCTCAAACGCGGGAAAGCCCCAGTCCACCTCCTGCACCGTCCAGCCGTCCCCGTCCGGCACCAGACGCTTCTGGGCCAGATGCGGGTATTTTTCCCGGCTGATGCGCCCGCCGGCGCTGCCGGGAGGAAAGTCGAACCCGTCGTTGAGCCAGACCGTCAGCTCCAGCGAAGCGGCGGCGCGCACGAAGTTTTTCACCATGGCAAACCAGTCTTCACCCAGATACTGCTGCGCATCGAAGCCGTGGGGCGGTTTGTTGAACAGCACAATGCCGCCGAAACCGTCCGCTTTCAGCTGCGCAAGCGAAACCCGCGCCGCCTCGAAGCTCAGCTCGGCCGGATCTGTGGTGGTGATGAAGTAAAACGGGATGGGCCGGTATGGACGCAGCTGTTCCTGCGTGGGGCGTACAAGCGGTGACATAGTGCTCCTGCCTTTCTTTTTCACTCAGCGGCGGAACTCCGCGGAGCGTCAGATCTCAAAATTGGTGATGTAACGCGTTTCTCTGCCCTCTTTGACCTCGGGCGGATCGAGCACATCGTCAAACAGATCCGGCCCGATGTAGGCGCGGGCGGCGCGCACCCAGGCGTCCTCTTCGGGGCTGTCCATGGCGGCAATGGCTTTGCAGATCATCTTATGCGGGCCGGGAATGGTGATGAGGTGTTCTTCGTCCGCATAGCCATAGCAGCGGCGCAGACCGAGATTGAGGCCGTATTCCTCGTTGAAGGGGATGTCGATATACCGATGGATAAGCAGCAGATCAATGGCGGGCTGCCTGCGCATTTTCAGCCATGCCAGCACAAAGGCGTAGGCGCCCTGCTCTTCGGTGTAGGGGGCGTCTGCACGGGTGTTGAAGCCCTGCTCGTCAAAAATGACGTGGCGGGGCTGCCCGCGGTACAGGAACGCCGTGCTGGACAGCAGCGCCGGCCAGACCTCCATATTTTTCAGTGTGATCTTGCGGGTATCGAAATCAAAGGAAACGCCGCGGTCGGTGTAAAAATCGGGATAGTTGAGGTTTTCGGGGTAGGGATGCGCCGCCACGCCCCAGTCAAAATCGCCGTCACGGCGGCAGCATCTGAGAATGTTTTCCAGACAGTCGCGGGCGGGGTAGTAGTACCGGTCGTCGTGGATGAAGGAGTCGGCAAAATACTGCTCCAGCGACACATTCACCCGGTAGCTTGCGTAATACTTATGAGAAAGCTGCCACGCAAGACGCAGGGCCTCGGTATATTCCTCAATGTAGTCCTCGCAGCACATGGGGCCGGCGTTGTTCCAGATGCGGGCGGAGTTGATCTCGTTGCCCACGTCCATCATCAGGTTCCAGCCAAAGCCGTTGGCGGGGTCGCAGTAACGGCTGAACAGGAAGTCGATGCAGGCGCAGTAATAGCGGAAGCCCACCTCGGTGCGCAGGTTGATGGCGCTCATTTCCACGCCTTCAAAATCGTCCTCGTAATCGGGATGCTTGATCATATCGAACAAAACATGATCCGCTTTGCGCAGGCGGTATTTGACGCGATTGATGAACCGGATGAGACACGGGATCCCCTTTGCGGCAAGAGGTGCCATCTTACGGTCGTTTTCCTCAATGATATCCTTGTCAAAATAGTACTCCTGCCCGTTGAAAACATGGACGTGGTCGCCCTCCTCCGGCGTGCGCTTCATCAGCCAGATCATATCCAGCTCGTTCATCATATAACCGAAGCGCATCCCGTCCACGTCCTCTTCCAGCGCGTTGCACCAGGTGCCGATGGGACGGGAGACCTCGGGATACGGCGTGTTGACCGCGGCAAAGTCGGCGCTGAAATCAGTGACATAGCACACACCTGGCACGGCGGCGCCGTCCACCGTCAGCTCAAACCGGCAGGTGAGCAGATCGTAGTCCTGCGCAAACCGGGGGATCGTCAGGGTATCGCCCTGCAGAGGGCGGGTGTGCTGCGCCACGATGCGGCCGTCCTCAAAGGAGGCTTTTTTCGCCTTGTCGCCGCAGACCAGCGGCACACGGGCGGTGATCTCCGCTCCGCTTCCGGCGGGGGCTTCCAGTGTAAAAACGATCTCCTGTTTTTCTGCGGTAATGCTGGTGATTTTCATGTGTTTTCCTTTCTGCAATACGCTTTTCCTTATGTGGGTATTCAAAAGATGTTTCCGCGCACACACGCGCCTTCTCTCATTCCATGCGAACGTCCAGCCCCAGTTCTTCCGGCAGGAAGCGGGGGCAGACGTTTTCCGACGAGGAGATGACGGAGACGGCAAGGATCGAGCCGATCTTGATGGCTTCATCAAACTTTTTGCCGTAGGTCAGGCCGACGGAAACCCCTGCGCAGAAGGCATCGCCCGCGCCCAGCGGGGTGTCGTCCACAATACCCGGAAATGTGGGCCGCAGCTCCACATTGGCAATATCCTCCACCACATCGCGCGCCACGCCGCCGTGCACATACTCAACACGCCCCACGTTGCGGCCGTTGGCAAAACAGGTGTCCTGCGGAAACCCTTTGATATCCACAAAAGAAGCGCCGATGACGACGATGCCCATGAAAACGATCCCTCTGCACAGTTGTTCGTTCCCAGTATAACACAAACGACCGGTTTGCAACAGACACCTATGCGAAAAAACAATGTGGAGGACGTTTTTTTCTTCAGGCTTGCAGCCGACACTTAAATAATGTATACTGGAAAAGCGGACGTGCAGCCGGGGGCTGCCCTGCACGGCCGCAAAGCACGGGCGATCTTCCGGTTCTGCCAAACGGCGATTTTTCCTGTAAGAAAAAACAACGCAAGGAGAACCACATCATGCTGAACAGCAAGGGTTTTGATCTTTGGGCGGACGGTTATGACGCCAGCGTCGCTGCAAGCGACGCAGAGGAAAGTTACCCGTTTGCCGGTTACAAAAAAGTGCTGGCCGAGGTGTATCGCGCCGTGCGGCAGCACGGCGGTCTGCGCGTGCTGGATATCGGCTTCGGCACCGGTGTGCTGACCCAGCGGCTGTACGCCGACGGGTACGACATCATCGGCGTGGATTTTTCGCCGCAGATGCTCGCCATTGCACAGCAGAAAATGCCGCGGGCCCGCCTGCTGGAACACGATTTTTCCGCCGGGCTTCCGGCACAGCTTGCCGGCGAATATTTCGACCACATCCTGTGCACCTATGCCATCCACCATCTTTCCTGCCCGCAGCAGGCGGCATTTCTTGACGAGCTTCTGACAAGACTTGCCCCGGGCGGGCAGATCCTGCTCGGCGACGTAGCCTTTGCCGACAGCGCCGCACTGGAACGCTGCCGCATACAGGCCGGCGATGCCTGGGACGACGAGGAACATTACCCCGTAGTGCAGGAGCTTCAGCAGCACTTTCCCTCGCTTTGCTTCACCGCCTGCTCGCTCTGCGCCGGCGTGCTTGCATTGAAAAAGCAGGCGTGACCACAACGCATTCCGCACACAAAAGCTCCGCGATTTCCTGTATTTTCCGGAAGCCGCGGGGCTTTTTCCATTCTCCGGAAAAACCTGTTGTGATAACTTACAAATCAAAAGTTCCGGATTTGTTGTTTTTTCCGAAAAACACGATGACTGCGCGATTTCTGTTGACTTTTCACTCCGGGATTGTTATTATTCACCTCAGAAAATGAACTCCGGAAACGATACCGGTAGCGTTTCCGGCATTGTTTCCGGAAACCGCTCAAAAGAGGATTCTCCCATGACCATCAAAGATATCGCCAAAGCATGCGGCGTCAGCGTCAGCACCGTTTCCCGCGTGCTGAACAACCGTCCCGACGTCAGCGAAGCCGTGCGCCAACAAGTGTTGGAAGTCGTGGCGCGGCACAACTACATCCCCAACAACAGCGCGCGCGACCTTGTGCGCAGCCAATCCGAAAACATCGGCGTTGTGGTGCGCGGCACCGGCACGCCGTTCTTCTCTGATATGCTGAAAACCGTCACGCGGGAGCTGGACGCCGCCGGCTGCAACATGGTGCTGCGGCAGATCGGCTCCGACGACGACGAGGTGAAAGCCGGCGCCATTCTGGAGCGCGAAAAAAAGCTGCGCGGTCTGCTGTTTCTGGGCGGCCGGTTCGACTACACCCCCGCCGAGCTTGCGCTGGTGGGCGTACCGTACGTCTGCTGCTCGTATACCAACCAGTTCGGCTCGCTGAAAAAGGAGAATTTTGCCTCGGTCTCCATCGATGACTTCGCCACCGCATATACTGCGGTGACCACCCTGATCGAACGCGGCCACACCCGCATTGCCGCGCTGATCCCCAGCTGCACCGATCGCTCCATCAGTCAGATGCGCTTCAACGGATATGTGCAGGCGCTGAAGGACCACGGCATCCCCTTTGACGAAGCGCTTCTTTCCGAGGCGGGCGGCTTCAGCATGGAGCAGGCCTACGCC
>CAZYRD010000100.1:0-8822 GCA_964649475.1 uncultured Faecalibacterium sp. | reverse complement strand
ACGAGTTCCCCTTTGACGTGTACGAGACCACCATGTGTATGTACGAGGTGCTGAAAGCCGGCGGCCTGACCGGCGGCTTCAACTTCGACGCCAAAAACCGCCGTCCCTCCTACACCGTGGAGGATATGTTCCACGCCTACATTCTGGGCATGGACGCCTTTGCTCTGGGCCTCATCAAGGCTGCAAAGCTCATCGAGGACGGCCGCATCGACAAATTCGTCGCCGACCGCTACGCCAGCTACAGCGAGGGCATCGGCGCAAAGATCCGCGCCGGCGAGACCTCTCTGGAAGAGCTGGCCGCCTACGCCGAAGCAATGGGCGCCCCCGCGCTGCCCGGCTCCGGCCGTCAGGAATATCTGGAGAGCGTCGTCAACAGCGTGCTGTTCGGCGGCTGCTGAAAAAGCTCTGCTTCCGCCGGCGGCCCGCCGTTCCGCAGACCGCCGGAAGGGAAGCTGCGTCACCGTGTGATCCCATAAAAGGAGGGCCGACCATGTACAATTCCATCCGTCCCGGTCAGCCGTGGCTGGACACCAACGGCAGGCGCATCC
Source organism: uncultured Faecalibacterium sp. (assembly GCA_964649475.1). GTDB lineage: Bacteria > Bacillota > Clostridia > Oscillospirales > Ruminococcaceae > UBA1762. The sequence goes on along the minus strand of CAZYRD010000100.1, from coordinate 8,274 downwards.
AGGCGCACGGCGGCTCGGTGATCTATATTGACGGCACCTACTATTTCTACGGCGAAAACAAGGAAAAGACCGACGGCACCAACACCCTGTGGCACTGGGGCGTGCGGGCGTACAGGTCCAAAGACCTGTACAACTGGGAGGACTGCGGTCTCATCATCCCGCCGGATCTGGAGGATCCCGCCTCCTCGCTCAGCCCGCATTCCAAGGTGGATCGCCCCCACATCGTCTACAACCCGCGCACCAGAAAATACGTGGCGTGGCTCAAGATCATGCACCCGGACGGCATGCAGGACGAGACCGTCATGGTCGCGGATGATTTCCTTGGCCCGTACACCAAGGTGCGGGAGGGCCTGCGTCCGCTGGGCGTGAGCGCCGGTGATTTCGATCTGGTGGTCGCGCCGGACGGCAAGGGCTACTACATGTTCGAGCGCGTCCACTCCGAGACCATCATCGCCGACCTGACCGAGGATTTCACCGACGTTACCGGCTATTACAGCACCCATTTTCCGCACTCCGGCCCGCCTTTCGTGCGCGAGGCGGTGGCCCATTTCTGCCGCCGCGGCAAACACTACCTGCTTACCTCCGGCACCACGGGCTATTTCCCCAACCCGTCCGAGGTCGCCGTGGGCGACACCTGGCACGGTCCCTACACCGTTCTGGGCGATCCCTGCCCTGCGGACGAAAGCTGCACCAGCTGGCATTCGCAGGTGTCCTCCGTCTTTAAAGTACAGGGCAAAAAGGACCTGTACATCGCCGTGGCCGACCGCTGGCTGCCCGATGACATGCACTGGCCCTACGGGCAGATCGGCCTCGCCTTCGAAAAAGGCTTCCATCCGGAGCGCGATCTTCCGGACGCCGACCCGGCTCTGCTCAAACGCATGGCAGAGCGCCCGAAGTTCAATCTCAGCGTTTCGGAATACGTCTGGCTGCCGCTGCGCTTTGAAGAACCCAGCGCCGAACACCCCAACGGCATGGTGTATATGGACTGGCACGACGAATGGCGCATTGAGGATTACGAGTGATTTTTAAGCGGCGTGGGCGGGCTGTCTGCCTGCGGCCGCACGCTTTTCGGCCGTGAAACCGCACCGCCCCCAAAAATACAGGCAGCGGCCTCCGCTGTCCGCAAAAAGGAGACTGGCTTATGTACGATTCCATCCGCCCCGGTCAGGTATGGCTGGACACCGAAGGCAAGCGCATTCAGGCGCACGGCGGCTCCATCATTTACATTGACGGCACCTACTATTTCTACGGCGAAAACAAGGAAAAGACCGACGGCACCAACACCCTGTGGCACTGGGGCGTGCGGGCGTACAGGTCCAAAGACCTGTACAACTGGGAGGACTGCGGCCTGATCATCCCGCCGGAGCCCGACGATCCCGAATCGCAGCTGCATCCCCACGCCATGATGGACCGTCCCCACATCATCTACAACGCGCGCACAAAAAAATACGTGGCGTGGCTCAAGATCATGCAGCCGGACGGCACGCAGGCCTCCACCATCCTGACCGCCGACAATTTCCTCGGCCCGTACACCAAGGTGCGGGAAAAACTGCGTCCGCTGAACATGAGCGCCGGCGACTTCGATCTGGTGGTCGCACCCGACGGCAAGGCGTACTACATGTTCGAGCGCGTCCACTCCGAGACCATCATCGCCGACCTGACCGATGACTACACCGACGTCACCGGCTATTACAGCACCCACTTCCCGCACTCCGGCCCGCCCTATGTGCGCGAGGCCACCGCGCATTTCCTGCGCAACCACAAGCACTATCTCATCACCTCAGGCACCACGGGTTACTTCCCCAACCCCTCCGAGGTGGCGATCGCCGATACCTGGCATGGCCCCTACACCGTTCTGGGCGACCCCTGCCCCAACGATGAAAGCCTCACCTCCTACCATTCGCAGGTGTCCTCGGTGTTCAAGGTCCCCGGCAAAAAGGATCTGTACATTGCCCTTGGCGACCGCTGGCTGCCTGAGGAGATGGAGCTGAAGTACGAAGAATACGCGGCTGCCTTTGAAGAGGATTTCCAGCCGGACAGCGGCGTGGAAGCCGACCCTGCCATCCGCGAATACCTGAGCAAACGCCCCCGCGACAACACCGGTATCGCCAACTACGTCTGGCTGCCGCTGCGCTTTGAAGAGCCCACCCCGGAGCACCCCAACGGCATGGTTTACATGGACTGGAAGGACGAGTGGCGCATTGAGGATTACGAGTAAGCAGTGACCGGCCCCGGCTGAAAGTCTGCGGGCGGCCGAAGAAAAAAGCGTCTTCGGCCGCTTTTTCAAACAGAAAGGTTTTTGCAATGAAAAAATACATCGACGCGCTGCGCAGCTACATCCAGCGTGACTACCGCGGCATGTTCCGCGAAAGCGGCGGCGGGTTCCCGTTTGGCTTTCTCACCCCCGGGTCGGCCTCCTACATGGACTGCCTGTGGGACTGGGACTCCTATTTTTCCAACGTGGCGCTTAAGCAGATCATCAGGGACGGAGGCAACGACGCCGAAGAGGCCCGCCCCTACGAATACGGCTGCGTGCTGAACTATCTGCACTTCACCGAACCAAGCGGCTTTATGCCCATCACCGTCAACAGGACCTCCGGCCAGCCGGAGTTCCTGCGTGCGGGCGACATTTATAAAGAGAACATGCACAAGCCCGTTCTGGCACAGCATGCGGCGTTTCTGGTGCGGTACGCAGGCGGCGACGCGGAATGGCTGCGGGAGCACTTTCCCAAGCTGCAGTTCTTCATCAACAACTACCTCAACCACCACCGCCACGCCCCCACCGGCCTGTTTTACTGGCAGACGGACAAAATGATCGGCGTGGACAACGACCCATGCATCTTCTACCGTCCGGACGGCTCCACCGGTTCCATCTACCTCAACTGCCTGATGGTCAAGGAGCTGGAGGCCATGGAATATCTGTGCGAAAAGCTGGACCGCCCCTCCTCCGGTGAGATCTACCGGCAGGAACGGGAAAAGCTCATTGCCGCCATCCGCACCCACTGCTATGACGAGCGTGATGGCTTTTTCTACAACGTGGACATCGGCCTGCGCCCGGTGGATTTTTCGGACGGCGAATTTTTCCACAAGGGCATGCCCCGCCACTGGGACAGCGTCATCCAGCGCATCGACACCTGGTGCGGTTTTCTGGCGCTGTGGGCCGGCGTTGCCACGCCGGAACAGGCCGCCCGCGTGGTGGAGCGCTACCGCGACCCCCGCACCTTCAACTGCACCGCCGGCGTGCGCACCCTTTCCCCGCTGGAAAAAATGTACCGCATCGCCGCCTCCAACAACCCGTCCTGCTGGCTGGGCCCGGTGTGGGGCATCTCCAACTATCTCACCTTCCGCGGCCTGCTGAAATACGGCTTTGCCGATGACGCCCGCCAGCTTTGCGAGCGCACCATCCGCATGTTCGGCGAGGACGTGCTGGCCCACGGCGCCATGCACGAATACTATTCGCCGGATGACGCCAAGCCGGTCATCAATCCCGGCTTCCAGAACTGGAACATGCTGGTGCTGAACATGATCGACTGGTACGAGGGCAAGGAGTATATCGAAGAGTTCTGACGAATGCCAACGCGGCGGAACAGGGTTTCTGCCAAACAAAACGGAGGAAGCGGCCATGGCACTGACGCAGCAGGAAAAACAGCGCGCCAAAAAGGTGCGCGAATACATCGAAGCACGGTGGAGCGCCTCCATCGCACAGCCGGGCAGCCTGCGGGCGGATGCCTACCCGCTGCCGTACCCGTTTGTCACACCCAGTGACAGCGGCGTGTTCAATGGCATTATGTTCTACTGGGATTCTTTCCTCGCAAGCCGCGGGCTGATCCTGTGCGGCCGTCCGCAGGACGCCCGCAGTACGGTGGAAAATATGCTGTGGCTGGTGGATACGCTGGGCTTTGTGCCCAACTACACCCAGACGGACGGCATGTACCGCAGCCAGCCGCCGCTGCTGGCATGGATGGTGCAGCAGTCGTATCTGGCGCAGCCGGACGAGGATTTCCTTGCCCGGGGCTACGCCGCCGTAAAAAAGGAGCACGCGTTCTGGATGCGTGACCGCGCCGCCGCCCACGGCCTGAACCGCTATTTTCATTCCGCCCCGCGGGAGTACCTGACGGAGTTCAGCCTCGCCATGCAGGAGCGTCTGCGCGTTACGGTCCCGGCAGAGGAGACCGAAAGATTTGGCCTGCACAAGCTGGCCGAAGCGGAATCCGGCTGGGATTTCTGTCCCCGATTCGATGCCCGCTGCGACGAGTTCGCCCCGGTGGATCTGAACAGCATTCTGTACAGCATGGAGATGCTGCTGGCACAATGGGCGGAAAAGCTTGCCCCCGCCGAAGCACGGGGCTGGCGCGACGCGGCAGCCACCCGCAAAGAGGCGATGAACCAATACCTTCCGGACCCCGAAACCGGCGTCTTTTACGATTATGATTTCGTCAACGACCGCCGCTCGCCGGTGCTCAGCGCGGCGTCCTTCCTGCCGCTGATGGTGGGCATTGCCACACCGCAGCAGGCTGCGGCAGCCGTGGAGCGTGCATTGCCGCAGCTGCAGACGGAGCACGGTATTCTGACCTGCGCAAGGCAGGAGAACATGCCCCTCACCTACCAGTGGGACTGGCCCAACGGCTGGGCGCCGCTGCAGTTCTTTGTCCATCAGGGGCTGATGCGTTATGGCTATACCGAACAGGCCGCCCGGCTGCGCCGCGGCTGGATCCGCCTGCTGTCCGAACAGCTGGAAAAAACCGGCCGCCTGTGGGAAAAATACAATGTGCTGACCGGTACGCTGGAAGTATCCGACGAGTACGAAATGCCCGTCTACCTCAGCTGGACCGCCGGCAGCTTTCTGCATTTTCTGGATCTGGAAAACGGATGAGCTTCTGCATCAAAAAACTCCGCCGCCTGTACAGGCGGCGGAGCTTTTTGATGTTCTGTATGACCGGAAGCTGTGTTATTTGTCCTGTCCGGCGCCGGTTTTGGCCGCCGTCTTTTTCTTTTTGCGTTTCCGTGCGGTGGAAACGACGATCAGGACCAGTCCCAGCAGGGCTGCGCCTGCCGCGCCGATGTGCGTCCACGGCAGCGGTTCGGTCTGCGTCAGTGCCAGCAGCCGTGTGCTGCCGTCCAGCGCAAACACGGCGTAGCTGCCGTCCGCGGTAAAGGGCAGCTCGCGCCAGCCCCCGCCGTCCTGCGTCCACAGGTGCAGGTCGGCGGCCTCCGCCCCTGCGGGCAGCAGCAGCCGTCCGTCGACAAGGCGTTCCGTCTCCGAAACTTCGATCACCCAGCTGCCCAGCGCGGTCTCCCGCTTTTCCAGCGGAGGAACGTCTGCCGCTGCGCTTACCGTCACGGTGGCGGCCGAGGAGAAATCCCCCTGCACCAGCAGCAGCGGCGCACCGTTTTCTCCGGCGGCCTCGCTTTGTATCACCGCGTCGTATCCGGTGTAGACCGCCTCAAAATATGCGTCAAACAGCACATTGGAAAGCTCGGTGTTGTCGTCCGCCTTCCAATGGGCGGCAAAGCCCGTTTTTTCGGGCAGCGAGGGCATGTCCTCCGGCAAAACGGCACTGCCCGCGGGCATGCGCACCGTCTGCCGCGTGCCGTCGGCAAAGGTAAAGTGCAGCGTTACGTACCGGAACATCTCATCAAGATCCTCCAGCGCCAGAAATTCCTCCAGCGTCCGGGGCTCGGCAATGCCCTCATAGCTTACGCCGTCAATACCGCCGCGGTCTTTGTACACGGGCAGATACAGGTTGCCGCTGCGGGGAGCGTCCGTCTGCTGTGCGGGCTCGGTGGCTTCGCCAAGGATCGCCCCCAGCTTTTCGTTGCCTTCCAGCCGTACCATGCTGCGGCAGTCGGTGACAACGGCGCCGCTGCCGGCGATGCCGCCCACGCGACGCGCGCCGGAAACGGCGCAGTTGGCGCTGCAATCGCGCAGGTAGCCGCTGCTCTGGCCGACAATACCGCCCACATATTCCGCAGTTCCGGCATCCAGTTCGCCGGTACTGCGGCAGGCTTTTACCAACCCCATGGACTGCCAGCCCACAATGCCGCCTGCGTTTTGCCGCTTTGTGGTGATACGGGCAGTGTTTTCGCAATTGCGCACCACGGCGCGCAGCTCGCCTGCAAAATTCAGCGAGGCGCTGCCGCTGACGGAAATATCCGCCTCCGGGTCAAGGTCGCTTTCCGGCGCCATGGAGCCCACGATGCCGCCTGCGCTGATGTCCGCCGAAACGGCGGCGTGGTTGCGGCAGTTTTCCACCTTGGAGGTGGTGTCTGCGTCCGTGTCCTCGTCCGAAACATCCGTTACGCTGCCGCCCAGATTCTCCTGGGCGTTATCCAGCGTGGCGCTGATGCCCTCTACCTGCTGCACCAGCGACTGTACATCTCTGGAAAGCGTTGTTGCGGTGTTTTGCACGCTGTCGGCAATGCCGGCAGCCGTGCCGGAAAGCGCACTCATGCTGCCGACCAGCGAATTCTGCAGCGCCAGCAGGCTGTCCTCATCCGGCAAAGATGGGGTCTCCCAATCCAGTTCCGGCAAAGAGGGATCCTCCGGGTCAAACTCCGACAGGGAGGGCATTTCCAGTTCCGGCAGCAGCTTCTGCGCCGCGTCCGCCGCGCCTGCGGCCTGATCCCGCAGTGTGATCAGCTGCTGCTGCAGCGCGGCGGCGCTGCTCTGCGCGTTGGCGGCGGCGCGGTCCGCTGTCTGCGAAACGGTGTCCAGCTGTCCCTGCAGGATCTGCAGGGTGTCCTCTGTAAACTCCAGACGGGCCACCGGCTCCATCTGGCCCACGATACCGCCCGCCTCTTTGCGGCCGAAGATCTGTCCGTTGTTGGTGCAGCCGGTGATGTAGCCGGTCTGGCGGCCGGCAATGCCGCCGATGTTGTAGCCCATGTGCTGGTAGCCGATGGTCCCCTTGTTTTCACAGTCGCGTATCACGCCGGTGCTGCTTCCCGCAATGCCGCCGATGTCCGTGACCGTGTTGGCGGCTTCGGTGCCCGTCACCGTGTCAATGGTGATATCGCTGATCTCCACGCTGTTCTGCTGTGCGGTGGTGTTGATGCCGGCGTTGTTGAGGCAGGCGCGGATGACGCCCGCGTTTTCACCGGCAATGCCGCCCGCAAAATGCCGCCCCTGCAGCGTGCCGGACATACGGCAGCTTTCAATGATACCGGTGACGGTGTTCACTCCGGCAATGCCGCCCACCTTTTCGCCGCCGGACACCGTGCCGTAAAAGCTGCAGGCCTCGATGCGGCCGGCGTTTTCGCCCGCGATGCCGCCCACGGCTGTCTGCAGGCCGCCGGGTGTGATGCGCCCCGCCACCGAAAGCCCTTTGACGACGGCGGTTTCGGTCAGGTAGCGGAACAGCCCCTGCACCGAGCCCTCGCCGGTCAGCTCCAGCCCGCGGATGGTGTGGCTGTTGCCCTTGAACGTGCCGCAGAAGATGGGGATGCTTTCAAACGGTACGCCGGTCAGGTCCAGATCGCTCTCCAGCGAGACCGTCAGACCCCGGCTGTAACTGTCCAGCCGACAGGCTTCGGCAAAGGCGAGAAACTCTTCTTCGGTAGAAATGGTGAGTACGGTGCCGGTCTCTGCGGCGGATTCGTCCGCTTCGGCGGCAAAGGCGGGCAGCGCCGCCGCGGCAAGCAGCAGGCATATAAGCCCGCACAGCATTGCTTTTATGCGTTTATTCATGCTCTTCGCCTCCTTCGCCGGTCGTTTCACCGCCGGTGATGACCGACGCGTTCAGTTCGCCGTGCAGGATGCCGTCAAAATCGGCATCCACCAGGCCGGAGATATAGCCCCGCACGTGCCCCTGCAGGTGCAGCGTGCCGGTGGAAGTGCGGATGCGCGGTTCCAGCGCCTTGAAGCGGAAGCTGGTGCGCTCGATGATGGAATCGCCCAATACCAGAATGGAGGGCAGTACCGTAAGCACCAGAGTGATGGAGATGATGGTGCCGCGCCCGAGGCAGGTGCCCATGATGGAGACCACCGGCTGGGCGGACATGCTGCCGATGAGCAGACCGGCGGAGGCCATCATGCTGCCGGAGGTGAAGATGGTGGGGAAGGCCGCGTTCAGCGCGTGAACGATGGCCTGCTTGTGGGGCATGTGCTTTTTCTGCTCCTGATAATGGCTGGAAATCACGATGGCGTAGTCGATGTTGGCGCCCATCATAATGGCGTTGACGATCAGGTAGCCAAGGAAGTACAGCGGGGTCTCCGTCAGGGTGGGAATGGAGAAGTTGATCCAGATACTGCCCTGAATGACGATGATGAGCAGC
>CAZYRD010000099.1:8456-8909 GCA_964649475.1 uncultured Faecalibacterium sp. | reverse complement strand
ACCTTGATGTACATGCGCATGATGTCGCCGCACTTGGCGTTGCCCACTTCGCCCACGCCGTCGGCGTTTTCCATCTTACCCACGTTGCGCGGGTTCTGAAAATGGTCCATGACCTTCTCGGAATATAACATATCGTAATATCTCCTGTCAATTATACTCAAATATGGGTTAAAATGTGCCATCGGGCAACATTTTTCGGTCAGATCAGATGCGGACGCTCGCCGCTTTCCAGCGCGTCCCAGACGGGGCTCATGGCCCGCAGGTACTCCACCACGCCGGTGACGGTGGCAATAATGTGCTCCACCTCGGCGTCGGTGATGTCCGCCCCGGGCGAAAGCCGCAGCGAGCCGTGGGCCACCTCGTGGGGCAGACCAAGGGAAAGCAGCACGTGGCTGGGGTCCAGCGAACCGCTGGTGCAGGCACTTCCGCTGGAGGCGGCCACCCCGCGGGCGT
>CAZYRD010000099.1:0-8446 GCA_964649475.1 uncultured Faecalibacterium sp. | reverse complement strand
AGGCAGACCCGGAAGAAGCGTACACACCCATAGCATCCAGGTAAAGCAGCAGGCTTTCGCCTTCAATGCCCTCAAAGCAGAAGTTGACCGTGCCGGGGTTGCGGCGCACGCGGTCGCCGTTCAGGCGGCTGTGCGGTATGGCCGAAAGCCCCTCGATCAGCCGCTCGCGCACGGCGGTCAGGCGCTCGGCATGGGCGGAAAGGCTGGCGACGGCCTCTTCCAGTGCGGCGGCCATGCCGGCAATGGCGGGCAGGTTTTCGGTGCCGGCGCGCAGGCTGCGCTCCTGTGCACCGCCGGCGATCAGCGGCACAACGCCCACCCCGCGGCGTACATACAGGAAACCCGCGCCCCGCGGCCCGCCGAACTTGTGGGCAGAAGCGCTGAGCATGTCAATGTTCTGCGCGTGTACGTCCAGCGGCATGTGGCCCACGGCCTGCACCGCGTCGGTGTGGAACGGCACGCCCTTTGCGCGGCATACAGCGCCGATGGCCTCCAGCGGCATCACGGTGCCGATCTCGTTGTTCACCGCCATCACGCTCACCAGCGCGGTGTCCTCGCGGATGGCCGCAGCCACATCCTCTGCGGTGACGACGCCGTTGGCGTGTACGTCCAGCAGGGTCACATCAAAGCCTTCTTTTTCCAGCGCTTTCAGGGTGTGCAGCACGGCGTGGTGCTCAAATGCGGTGGAGATCAGGTGCTTTTTGCCTTTTTTGGCGCCCAGCGCGGCGGCGCTGCGCAGCGCCTGGTTGTCCGCCTCGCTGCCGCCGGAGGTGAAAATGATCTCCCGCGCATCCGCGCCGATGGCGCGGGCAACGCTGCTGCGGGCGGCTTCCAGCGTTTCTCTGGCCTGCTGGCCAAGGGTGTACAGGCTGCTGGGATTGCCCCAGTCCTGTTCCATAGCCGCCAGCATGGCGGCCTTTGCCGCTTCACTCGTTTTGGTGGTGGCGGCGTTGTCTGCGTAAATATATCCTGACATATTCATGTCTCCTTTTGTGTTCTGTTGTGTTTCCAGTATATACCCATTTACATACGATGTCAATAGGAAATTAGAAATTCTACAACAAAAACAGGAATTTTTCTCAATAAGTGCCCGTCTGCAGCCCCGGCACAGCCGGCTGCAGCACGCTTTCCGCACAAGCGAAAATGCCAGCCCTGCCCGGGCTGGCATAGCTGTACGCAAAAAAGGTCAAAGCTCTTTGGCAAGGGCGGGGGGAATGGTGCCGTTCACCAGATCGGCCACCGTCACGCGGTTCAGGTAATCGCATACCAGCGCGTTCAGCTCCACCCACAGGGGCAGGGTCTCGCAGGTGGCGGCTTTTTCGCAGCCGCTGCCGCCGCAGTGCAGGCAGGCCACGGGCGCAAGACCTCCCTCCGTCAGGCTGACGATCTCACCCACGGGATATTCTTCGGGCTTGCGGGTCAGCCGGTAGCCGCCCACCTTGCCGCGCTGGCCGCTCAGCAGGCCGGCGTGGGTCAGTACGGAGACGATGTTTTCAAGATACTTGAGCGACAGGCCCTGGCGCTCAGCAACAGCTTTCAGAGAGACAAGCCCCTCGCTGCCGTGCTGTGCAAGGTCTACCATAACGTGCAGGGCATAGCGCCCCTTGCTGGAGATCATCATAAGGTTTCTTCTCCTTTGTTCTCGACGGTTTCTTCTCCGTCGGTTATTCCTTTGGTGGTCTTTTTGCCGGGGCGGCGTCGGCTTTTTCCTTCGCGGCCTTCTGGGGCTTGGCAGGTTTTTCGTCGACTGCGGGCTGCGGGGCGGCCTCCGCCAGCAGCAGCTCAAACCGGATCTTTCCCGCCAGCGCCTGCAGCGCAGCGCGCACCAGCGCGGGGCATTCGGCGGGTTCGGCAAGGCCGCCGGCGTTCAGATGATACTCCAGCTCCCCGCAGAACAGGTCGTATGCCTGCTGAGGGGTGCGGTCCTGCTTCAGCGCCTGCAGCACCTGCACGATCTCGGCGGTGGAAAGCGCCCGCTTGAGCAGAAACAGCATCACCAGATCCGCCAGCTGTGCGCGGTCGTACTTCTTTTTGATGGTGGGTGCAAGCACCTTCTGCTTGACGTAGTTGTTGATGATGGTGGAGGTGACGCCGCCGCCGTCCGGTGCGACGGGCGCAAGGATCTCCTCCAGAATCAGCGTTACCTGATCCAGATACAGCTCCAGCCGGGGCAGCTCCGCCCAGCGGCTGCAGTGGAAACGGACTTCCATGAAAGAAGCCTCCTGCGTTAAATCCACCCAAACGGTGGTCTTTTTATTATAGTATACCTGTTTTATAGTAATTCGTCAAGGTGTTTGCCGACAGCTTGCGGCATATTTTTTGTGTAAATTTTATGCGGGCCGCCAGCGCCGCGGCTGCGGCAGCGCGGTGGTCGTGCCGTCGCGGTGCTTGACAAAATCCTGCCGCTGCCGCATAATGAGAAAAACGGATATCCGCCGGGGCTCCGGCCCAAAACACAAAAAAGGAGTGATGCGGCACAATGGATTTTCCTCTCAACAGTCTGGGTCTGACCCACGCATTTCTGGCCGGCCGGGTGCGCTCCGGAGATTTCTGCATCGACGCCACCGCCGGCAACGGGCACGATACGGCTTTTCTCTGCGGTCTGGTGGGGCCGACCGGCCGGGTGCTGGCTTTTGATATTCAGCCGCAGGCGGTGGAAAACACCAACGCCCGTCTGGCGCAGCAGGGCTGGGGCGAGGTCGGCCGTGCCATTCTGTGCAGCCACGATCAGCTTCTGCAGCACGCCGCCCCCGGCACGGTGGACGCCGTCTGCTTCAATTTCGGCTGGCTGCCCGGCGGCGACCACAGCGTTTTTACCGTACCGGCCACCAGCATCCCCGCCATCGACGCCGCACTGGAAGCCCTGCGCCCCGGCGGCGCGCTTTCGCTGTGCCTGTACTACGGCGGCCGCAGCGGCTATGCCGAGCGGGACGCCATCCTCGCCCATCTGCAAACGCTGGATCACCGCCGCTATACCGTTATGGTCACCCGGTTCGAAAACCGCCCCGGCGATGTGCCCATCCCGGTTTTTATCATAAAAGAGGGGTGAATACAAGGGCACAGACCTGCGCCGTTTCGGGCGGAGCATTGCTTTGCCGCGCCGTATTTCACATATTTTTAACGCAACGCGCAAAAAGCTATTATAATTCTCTCTTATACTGTGAACAGTTTCGCGGAAAAACCGCGGTAACATGCTGTTTGCAGAATAAGGGGGATTTTTTATGAAACACAAAACCGAATCCGCTGCCGGCGAAAAGACCGGCTGGCTGCGCCGCCACAGGGGTCTGGTCATCCTGCTGGCGATCCTGCTGGCCGTCGCGCTCGTCGTGGGCATCGGCTGGGCCGTTGTAAGCCGCGGTCTGCCCGGTGCGGGCCGCTTCGAGACCCAGACCACCGGCACCGCCAGCTTCATCCGCACCACCACGCTTACCCGCGGCAGCCTCAACGACACCGTTTCCGCCACCGGCAATGTGTCCAGCGGCAACGTGTCCAGCGTTACCTCCACCGTCCAGAACGCCACCATCAAAGAGGTGAACGTACAGGTGGGCGATGTGGTCTCTGAGGGCGACATCATCTGCGTGCTGGATACCTCCGCGCTGGAGGAGCAGATCGAAAAGCAGAAGGAGACCCTGCAGAAGGCTGTTGAAAAGGCACAGGATGCCGTGACTGCCGCACAGGAGACTGTTGATGAGGTTCTGCAGAGCTGCTACGATCAGGAGACCGTCTATTTTGACGCGGTGGATGCCGAAGAGGATGCTGCCACCGCCTTTGCCAACGCCAAAAAGCTGGTGGCCGACCTGCAAAAGCTTTACGACAAGGCGGAAAAAGCCGCCGAAAAGGCCGGAAATGCCTATGCGGCGGCTCTCAACGCCTGTGCGGGGCATACCGTGCCGGACTGCAGCTGTGCCGACGCGCAGGCCGCGTACGAAGCTGCCAAAGCCGTCTGTGCGGTATGTACCCCGGCGGCTTCCGCACCGGACGGCTCTGCGGACAGCTCTGCGGACAGCGGTTCCTCCGTGCAGCAGGCCGTCTGTACCTGCGAGGATGAAAAGCTCGCTTACGAAAACGCCAAAACGCTGTGTGCTGTGCACGGTACGGTCAACGCTGCCTGCACCTGTGCGGATGAGCAGGCCGCCTACACCGCCGCCCAGACAGAATACGCCAATGCCACCGCCAATCTGAAGACGGCCAAGACGGCCTGCAATTACGAGGCTCTGCAGGCCGCTGCCCAGCAGACCGAAGCTGCCAGAGCACAGGCGCGCACCACGCTGGATTCCCTGCAGAAAAACTATACGCAGGCACTGGAAAAGCTGGAGACCGCGCAGGAACAGCTTGAGGAAGCGGGCGAAAGCGATACCCTTACCCAGCTGGAAGAGCAGCTGGAAAATTATACCCTCACCGCTGCCAGCTCCGGCACGGTCACTTCGTTGAATGCCACCGTCGGCAGCAGCGTTCAGGGCAGCATCGCCACCATTCAGGACACTGAGGATCTGGTGGTCGGTTTTACCATCAGCGACTATGACTACGAAAGCGTTTCACTCGGTCAGACGGTGTACATCACCTCCGACGCCACCAGCAATCCCATTACCGGCCGCATCTCCATGCTCAGCCCCACCGCCAGCCAGAACGGCAGCTTTTCCGCCGAATGCACGGTGGAGGGCGGTTCCAACGGGCTGTACATCGGCATGAGCGTCAGCCTGGAGATCCTGCTGTCCAGCGTAGAGGACGTGTTCATCGTGCCCTATGACGCCGTTGGCACCGATCAGAGCGGCCAGAGCGTCATCTATGAAAAGACCGGCGGTGAGGGTGTGAACGCCGAGTTTGAGGCAGTGCCCGTCACCACCGGCGCCGAGACCGATTATTACATCGAGGTCTCTGGCGAAGGCCTTTATGAAGGCATGGTCATTCGTGCCGCAGCGGATGAGAGCGAAGCTCTGACCGTCCTGCCGGAGGAGGTGCTGGAAGAGGAGAGCCTCTTTAACTTCGGCGGCGTCTTTGGCGGTGCCGACGGCGGCATGGGCGGCATGGGCGGCATGGAGGGCGGTATGGGCTCCGGCGGAGGCATGGCTTCTGGCGGCGACCGCGGCTCCATGCCCTCCGGCGGCGGTGACCGCGGCGCTATGCCTTCCGGTGGTTTTGGAGGTTGATGCCTTATGCAGACCACATCCCAACCCCGGCCCATCATCCAGATGACCGGCATCGTCAAGCGCTATTACGAGGGCCGTCCCAACGAGCTGGAGATCCTGCACGGCATCGACCTCACCGTTTACGAAGGTGAGTTCGTCGCCATCGTGGGCGAAAGCGGCAGCGGCAAATCCACCCTGATGAACATCATCGGCGCGCTGGACAAACCCAGCTCCGGCAGCTATCTGCTGGATGGCGTGGATATCCCCGCCGCAAAGGATAAGCAGCTCTCCTCGATCCGCAACAAAAAGGTGGGCTTTGTGTTTCAGACCTTCAACCTCATCGGCCGAACCAGCGCCCGCAAAAACGTGGAGCTGCCCATGCTGTACGCCGGTGTGCCCGCCCGCCAGCGCACCCAGCGCGCCAATGCCCTGCTGGCGCAGATGGGCATGAGCGACCGCGCCCACCACAAACCAAACGAGCTTTCCGGCGGGCAGAAGCAGCGTGTGGCCATCGCCCGCGCCATGGCCAACGACCCTGCCCTCATCCTTGCCGATGAACCCACCGGCGCGCTGGACTCCGTCACCAGCCGTACCGTCATGGATCTGTTTCACACGCTGCACAAGCAGCACGGCAAGACCATCGTTCTCATCACCCACAATCCCGCCCTTGCGCAGGAGTGCGACCGCGTGCTCACCCTGCTGGACGGCAAAATCGTCAGCGAGACCAAAGGCAGGGGAGGTGCTTCGGTATGAGCGGCTTTTTCGATAACGTCCGCATGGCGCTTTCCAGCCTGTGGGCCAACAAAATGCGCGCCCTGCTCACCATGCTGGGCATCATCATCGGCATCGGGGCGGTCATCACCATCATGACCCTCTCCAACAGCCTCACCGGCAGCCTGACGGACAGCATGTCCGGGCTGGGTGCGGCCAACATCACCGTGCGGCTTACCCAGCGCGAAAGCGACGATACCTCCGGCAGCGTGGCGGCGAGGCTGTTTGCCCGCTCCACGCCCAAAGCCTCCGACCTGCTGACGCAGCAGATGGCACAGGAGTTCATGGACGCCTTCCCCGACCGGATCAAAGGCGTGCAGATGACGGAAACGCTGGGCAGCGGCACCGTCGGTGACGACCTCGCCGTCAGCGTCAGCGGCGTCAACACCGGCTATGCCGAAGCCGGCAGCCTCAACGTGTACAGCGGCCGGTTCCTCAACCAAACGGACGAGGAAAAGACCCGTGACGTCTGCGTCATCAGCCAGGCCCTTGCGCAGACGCTGTACGGCTCCGCCGCCGAGGGCGTGGGCGAAAAGCTTCGCGTGACGCTCTCCGGTGCCCTCATCGACCTGTACGTTGCCGGCATCTACGAGGACGCCGACGCCGAAACCGGCGACGACTACACCTCCACCACACTGTACATTCCCATGGCCACCGCCAAAAAGTACGCCGGGGCGGATGCCGGTTGGCAAAGCCTGACCGTCGTTGTGGCCGACGCCAACGACTCTGCCGAGCTCCTCACCATCACCGAGGACTGGTTTGCCAGCTATTACACCCGCAACGCGGACTACACCGTCGAAGCCAGCAACCTGCAAAGCCTGACCGACACCATCACCGAAATGCTGGACACCGTTTCGCTGGCGCTGGCCGCCATCGCCGCCATCAGCCTGCTGGTGGGCGGCATCGGTGTTATGAACATCATGCTGGTCTCCATCACCGAGCGCACCCGCGAGATCGGCACCCGCAAGGCGCTGGGTGCACCGGGGCGGGTCATCCGGCTTCAGTTCATCATCGAAAGCATGGTCATCTGTCTCATTGGCGGCGCGCTGGGCATTCTGCTCGGTACGGCGCTGGGCGGCTTTGCCAGCGAGCTGGTGGGCTTCTCCGCCAAAGCGGACGTGGACGCCATCCTTCTGGCCGTGGTTTTTTCCACCGGTATCGGTGTGTTTTTCGGGTACTATCCCGCCGCCAAGGCTGCCAAGATGGATCCCATCGAAGCGCTGCGCTACGAATAAGCTCTCTGTTTTGTGTTTTTCGCAGGCGGCGCGCCCCTTCCGTCCGTGTCCGCCGCTTCCGTTCTTTCTGCCGCCGCACCCCGTGTGCGGCGGTTCTTTTTTGCAAATCAACATAAATTTATCGAAAAACAATAAAAATATATTGACAATCGGCTTTGCGCATGGTATTTTATAGACACAGTAACACAAGAGATGAGGTGGATGACCATGTCCGATAAACTCAACTGGAACGAAAACCGCAGTCTGTGCCTTTCCCGCGTGATGGTGTGGGTGTTTTTTGCGGCGCTGGTGCTGTGCGACATTTTCGGCTGGTGGCTGGTGCGCTTTCTGTGCGAGCGTCTCATCGCCGTCAACCACGGGCTGGCAGGGGCGTACGTGCTGCTGGCGTGCATGTACATCTGCAGCGTGCCCGCGTACCTGCTGCTGTGGGATATGCACCGTCTGCTGAAAAACATCGGCGCAGGGCAGGTGTTTGTGGCCGCCAACGTGGCGTATCTGCGGCGCATCAGCTGGTGCTGCGTTGCCGCGGCACTGGTGTGTGCGGCGGGCGCCGTGGCCGAATGGCCCAGCCTGGTGCTCATCACCGTCGCTGCCGGTTTCATGGCGCTCATCGTGCGCATCGTCAAAAACGTGTTCGAGCGCGCCATCGCCATGAAAGATGAACTGGATCTGACCATTTAAAGGAGGGGAGAGCATTGCCGATCGTAGTGAATTTGGATGTGATGATGGCAAAGCGGAAAATGCCCGCCGGCGAGCTGGCCGAGCGCATCGGCATCACCCCCGCCAACCTCTCCATCCTCAAAAACCAGAAGGCCCGCGCGGTGCGGTTCTCCACGCTGGAGGACCTGTGCCGGGTGCTGGAGTGCCAGCCCGGCGACCTGCTGGAGTATGTACCGGAGGAATGAGCGCAGCTTTCCGGACCGTGCGATCATTCCGTCAACCCGTCCTGACAGCGCGGCAGCGATCTGTGCCGCGCACCTTATAAAGGAGAAAGAGAATATGTGTGAAAACCGACCGGATGCGGAGACCCGCACCCCTTTCTTCAGTGCACCCAAAAATATGGAAGAACACCCCGCCGCGGCACAAAACCCGGCCGAAGCTTCGGCTGAACAGGATCCCGGCCAGACTGCCGCCATCCCCGAAAAAAGCTCCTTCTTTTCCTGCAAAGCCGAAAAATGGGCGCTGCCCGCCGCGCTGTGGCTGGGATACCTTTACTGCCGCATGCTTTTCGGCACAAACGATTACCGCTGGCCGTTCCACCTCCGCTTCGGCGGTGAAGACGGCCTGTGGTTCTACTGCATGCCGCTGCTGGTC
>CAZYRD010000098.1:3572-8961 GCA_964649475.1 uncultured Faecalibacterium sp. | reverse complement strand
CAGCTGCGGGCGGCCACAAAGCGAAGCTCGCCATCCTTGAAGCTGCTGGAATACTTGCTCTCGTTGACAACGGCAAGTCCGCGGTCGCCCTTGTACGCGCAGATGTAACGCTGCATGGGCTGCTCGCGGCCGATGACAGGGCTGTCGTGGGGCTGCTCCACCACATCGCCGGGAACTTCCCGCAGGAAGGCGGCGTCGGCGATGCCGCTGTCAAAGCAGAGCTTGACGCTGACCAGCTCCTCGTTCAGCAGCAGGCGGGTGTCCACGTGGACGGCCTTTTCGCCGGCGTACAGGGAGTAGGTCTGCTGCAGGGTGCTGTTGCGGCAGCGGGTGGTGACGCGCACGCTGGTGATGACGGGGCCGCATTCCAGCACCTCAAAGCCGGGCTCGCCGAAGGAATCCAGCTCCTGATCAAAGGTGAAATGCCAGTGGCTCCAGGTATCGTTGTCCTTGTCGTCGATGATGACGGCGCGGCCGGCGTATTTACCCACAAACTCGTTGCCGTCACGGTCGGCAATGGAGGCGATGGCGCCGGTCCGTGGGTCGAATTTGACGGTGACGACGTCGTTGGACATGCCGGTCTCATCCGCTGTCATGGTGATGGTCTTTGCGGCGGGCAGCGGCTTTTTGCCGTACAGCCAGTAGGTGCGCCAGCCGTAGGCGGGCAGCTCGGCCAGAAATACCTGGTTGAACATGTTGATGTCGCCGTCCGCGTGGTGGCCGCGGATGCGCTGAGAGGGCACGGGCACGTCGTTTTCGTCGGTGAAGCCGGTGCCGTCCGGACGGAACACGCGCACAACGGTGCGGACTGGTCTGCCCGTTGGGTTGAACACCACGATGGGGGTGCCGTTGTCGTTGTACTCCCACACGTGGGGATGGTCCTTGCTGCGCTTGGCGCCGGGCTTGTTGGTGTTGATGGCCCAGCTGATGCGCTGCGCCGCGGCGTTGGTCAACTGGGTGCCGCGGGCGATGGCCGCGCCCTCAAAGGCGTAGGCGTCGTCGTAAGCGCCCTTGATGCTGCAGCCGCAGATGATGTCGTGGAACTGGTTGAACAGCACGTTGTGCCATGCTTCGGCGGTGCGGGCGCTGTCGTGGGTAAAGCCGATGACCTTCTCGGCCAGTACAGCCAGCTTTTCGGCCTCGGCCAGACGGTTTTCGGCAACACGGTTCAGCTTTTTCATCTGAGCGTTGGCAGCGTAGCAGCCGCTGGCGTGGTTCTGCAGCTCGCCGTTGTAAACGGGCAGCAGGTCGTAGCTCTTTGCGCGGATGCCGTCGAAATAGACGTCGGGAGAGGACAGCTTCACCTCGTTTACCGCCTTTTCGCGGTAGGCGGCGATGGTGTTCAGCATGGTGATGGTGGGGCCGCCGCCGTGGTTGCCGACACCGTAGAACATCATTATATCAAAGGGGGCGTCGGTGGTCAGCCGGTCGTATTTGCGCAGGTTGTCGTCGGTGGAATCCTGACAGTAGGCATCCTTGATGCGGTAGGCCAGAACCTCGCTGCCGTCATTGCACTGCCAGCGGAAGGCACGCTCCTTAAAAGGATAGATCTTTTCGCCCTCCATGCCGTCGGTGGGGGTCAGGGTGGCCTCGTAAGGGCGCATGTACACGTAGTTTTTGATGCCTGCGCCGTTGAGCAGTCTGGGCAGGCCGGCGCTGTGGCCGAAGCTGTCCACGTTGTAACCGGTGACGGCGGCAACGCCGAATTTTTCCTTGAAATAGTTCTGCGAGTACAGGAAATGGCGGGCGAAGCTTTCGGCGCTGGGAATGTTGCAGTCCGGCTGGATCCACATACCGCCGGTGATGCTCCATTTGCCGTCGGCCACGGCCTTCTGAATTTTCACAAACAGCTCGGGGCAGTTTTCCTCCACCCATTTGTAGTAGGAGGCGCAGGCAGAGGTAAAGACGAAATCATCGTACTCCTCCACGCGGTCGATGGCGGCCTGGAAGGTTGCTTTGATCTCGGCAAAGCCTTCCTGAAAGCGCCACAGCCAGACGGGGTCCAGATGGGCATTGCCGATCATGTGAAGCGTTTTCTTTTCAGACATGGGAAGGGTCTCCTTTTTCTTTTCGTTTGGGTCAAATGCGGGGGCATCCTTTTTTGGTATTTGTGACCGGCGGGGGCCGGTGTCTGACGGAAGAACGGGGGATTTACAGAATGGGGATCCCGGCGGCGCGGGCTTTTGCCAGCGTGTCGGCGTCCCATACGCTGGACTGTACCTCGCCGATGTGGGCCTTGCCCAGCAGCAGCATGCACAGACGGCTCTGGCCGATGCCGCCGCCGATGGTCAGGGGCAGCTCGCCGGCAAGCAGCGCCTTGTGGAAGGGCAGTGTGCGGCGGGCGTCGCACCCGGCAATGCGCAGCTGGCGATCCATGCTTTCGGGATCCACGCGGATGCCCATGCTGGAAAGTTCAAACGCGCAGTTCAGCGTGTCGTTCCAGCACAGCAGGTCGCCGTTCAGCTGCCAGTCGTCGTAGTCGGGCGCGCGGCCGTCGTGCGGCTTGCCGCTTTTCAGCGCGCCGCCGATCTGCATCAGAAACGTGGTCCCGTGCTCCTTCACCCAGGCGTTCTCCCTCTGCTTGCCGGTGAGATCGGGGTAGGCGTCCTCCAGCTCCTGCGTGGTGACAAAGCACACGTCGCGCTGTACCTCCACATGGGCGTTCAGCGCCGGGTACATGATGCGCAGGGTGCGCTGGGTGTCGCAGATGGCGCCCACGATGCCGCGCACCACCTCTTTTAAGTACCCGGTATTGCGCTGTTCCGGGGTGATGATCTTCTCCCAGTCCCACTGATCCACGTAGATGGAGTGCAGGTTGTCCAGCTCCTCGTCGCGGCGGATGGCGTTCATGTCGGTATACAGGCCGCGTCCGGCGGAAAAGCCGTACTCGTGCAGGGCCTGCCGCTTCCATTTTGCCAGCGAATGTACCACCTGCACCACGGCGCCGGTGTCCTTCAGATCAAAGCTGACGGGGCGCTCCACGCCGTTCAGGTCGTCGTTCAGGCCGCTGTCGGCGGTGACGAACAGCGGCGCGGTGACGCGCTGCAGATCCAGCGTGCCGCAAAGCCTGTCCTCAAACAGGCGTTTGATCAGGCCGATGGCCTTCTGGGTCTCGTACAGGCTCAGCGCAGGGCGGTAGCCCTCCGGGATGATGATATGACTCATGGTCGGTTCCTCTCTGTTTCCGTATGGGTGATAAGGCGCCGCATCACTGCGCGGCGTCAGTTCTTTGGGGTTGGGCGGGTTTGCCCGGATGCCTGCGCTGCCACAGCGCAAACAGGCAGACGGCTGCCAGCAGTATAACGCTGTCGATCAGCAGTGCCATGCACACGTCGCTGAGGTAGTGCCGGCCGATGAGCATCCGGCCGAAGCCCACGGCGGCTGCAAAGCCGTAGCCCAGCGTCAGCCAGCCGCCCTCGTCGTCGCGGAAGCTTTCAAACAGAGCGCAGGCCAGCACCAGCGCCAGCAGCGTGCCCGCTGCGGCGGTGTGGCCGGAGGGAAAGGAGCTTCCCCCGCTGCCCGGAAGCTGCAGCCAGCCTGTAAAAGCGGAGCCCTCGCCGCCAAGCGGGTCACCCGCGGCCAGCAGGTCATCAAAGCGGGTGCGCTGCCAGATGGCCTTCAGCAGCTGTACCACGCCGCACTGTACCAGCGAAAAGGCGCACCACGCAACGCCAAGGGCCTGTCCGCGGTGCAGCACGCCGGCGCTGCGGCGGGAGAGCATGCTCCATAAAAGGATCACGGCGGCAAGCAGCAGTCCCCACAGAATACGGCCGAACACGCCGGTCTCATACACTTCGCGCTTGTTCAGGCAGTGAAGGGCGGTGCAGCTGACGGTGATGCACCCCGCCGCAATGAGCACCGTGCCCACAACGAAACGGGCAACGCTGCGCAAACGGCTGCGCGCCAGCAGGTGACGGCCTTCGCCGCAGCACAGGCACCAGCCCAGCACCGGCATGCAGGCGTAGGCGGGCAGACTGCCTGCCGCCTCGGCAAAAATTCCCCACAGGTACCACAGCGAAAATTCTTCTGCGGCAAACTGCGCGGCGCTTTTCTGCCACAGCTCGTGCAGTGCCTGAGCGATCACAAGGTCAAAACGGGCGCCAAGCGCAAGCCCGGCGGCCAGTGCGGCACATACGGCGGCAATGACGCCGGCGGTTTTGGCGGTACGCATGGTTTCACATCCTTTTTTGCGGTCTGTTTATTTGTATTATACACCGCAAAGGCCCTTATGTCATTCCCTTTTTGGGACTTTTTTGTAATTTATTGCGGGACCGGCGTGCGCCGCTGCAGCAGGACCTCCTGCGTCAGGGCGCAGCGCTCCACACCGACCCAGCCGTTGTCCAGCAGCCGCCCCAGCCGCCGTGCATCCGCCAGCGGTGCGCGGCGCACCTCGCCCGCAGAAGGCGCCGCCGCCGGCGGACAGAACAGGTAAAACGGCCGCAGCAGCGCCAGCGGACGGATGGCGTCCAGCCGTGCCCCCAGCTGCCAGCCCAGCGCCGCCCGCCCGGTTTTTACCGGAATGCAAAAGCGCTCGTCTTCGCCCTCCGGCAGAGGAAAAATCTCCCGCACCGGATAAGCCGCAGCCTCTTTTTCCAGCAGAAAATGCAGCGTCAGCCCCGGCGCAAGGCCGTACTGCTCGCCAAAATCCAACTCTGCCAGCGGGCGCAGCGTCACGCAGGCCGCGTCGGGCGTCTGCCGCACGCTGCCGCCGTACATATCCAGCGCCGCACAAAGCCAGCCGTAATCCCGTCCGTACTGCGGCAGCAGATCCTTCCAGTTGTGTTCCATATCCATCCCTCCCTGCAGTTCGTGTTTCAGTAACAGATATATGTGACCGGGAACGGCGGCAGACGGAATGGCAACCGCAGGCAAATATAAAAAAGCGGCCGCTCCGGCAGGGGAGCAGCCGCTTTGGTGATCACGAAAAGGAATACAGACAGAAATAAGCTTTACGAAAAGTTATTTGTTCTTGTACATATCCTCGTAGTATTTCTGGTAGTCGCCGTTGGTGACGTGATCCATCCACTCCTGATTGTTCAGATACCAGTCGATGGTCTTGACGATGCCCACCTCAAAGGTGGTCTCGGGGTACCAGCCCAGCTCCTCTTTGATCTTGGTGGGGTCGATGCCGTAGCGGCGGTCGTGGCCCAGACGGTCCTCCACGTGCTTGATCAGCTCCTCGCTGATGCCCTCGTCGTTCAGACGCTCGCGCAGCTGGGCGATGATGGTCTTGACGATGAAGATATTGGGGCGTTCGTTGTGGCCGCCGATGTTGTACACCTCGCCCACGCGGCCGCCGTTTGCAACCAGATCAATGGCTTTGCAGTGGTCTTCCACGTACAGCCAGTCGCGCACCTGCATGCCGTCGCCGTAAACAGGCAGCTGCTTG
>CAZYRD010000098.1:0-3562 GCA_964649475.1 uncultured Faecalibacterium sp. | reverse complement strand
GCTTTTCGGGGAACTGATAGGGGCCGTAGTTGTTGGAGCAGCGGGTGATGTTGACGGGCATGCCGTAGGTGTCGTGGTAGGCCTTTACAAACAGGTCGGCGCTGGTCTTGGAGGAGGAGTAGGGGCTGTGGGGATCCAGCGGGGTGGTCTCCATGAAATAGCCCTCGGCGCCCAGTGCGCCGTACACCTCGTCGGTGGACACCTGCACGTACTTTTTGCCCTCGGCCCAGGTCCTGGCGGCGGCGTCGTACCAGGCCTCCTTGGCGCACTGCAGCATGTTGACGGTGCCCATCACGTTGGTCTGCACAAAGATCTCCGGGTTGGAGATGCTGCGGTCCACGTGGCTTTCGGCGGCAAAGTTGATGACAAAGTCAAAGTCATACCTGGCAAACAGGCCCTTGACCAGCTCCTTGTCGCAGATGTCGCCCTGCACAAAGACGTGACGGGGGTCGCCCTCCACGCCCTTCAGGTTTTCCAGATTGCCGGCGTAGGTCAGCTTGTCCAGATTGACCAGCAGGATGTCCTGATACTTGTTCAGCATGTAGTATACGAAGTTGGAGCCGATAAAGCCGGCGCAGCCGGTGATCAGATAGGTTTTCATGGAAATCGTATTCTCCTTTATGGCTGCTTGCGCAGCGTTATTTTGTAAAAAGGGCAAGGACTCAGTTGCCGTCCCAGTTGGCAAAAAAGCTGGCCAGCGCCTGCTGCCAGGGGCGGGCGTCGTTGCCCACGGTGGCGGCAAGAGCCATGTTTTCCAGCGCGCTCCATGCGGGACGCCTGGCGGGGGTGGGGTACTCGGCGGTGGTGCAGGGGCTGACCCTGGCGTCCACGCCGCCCAGCCGTACGATCTCGCAGGCGAAATCATACCAGCTGCAGATGCCCTCGCAGGTGCAGTGGTACACGCCGTATTCTTTGGTGACGCACAGCTTCAGAATGTGGTGCGCCAGATCGGCACAGTGGGTGGGGTTGCCCAGCTGATCGTTCACCACCGTCACGGCGCCGCGCTCCTTTGCCAGACGCAGGATGGTCTTGACAAAGTTGCTGCCCACATAGCCGTACAGCCACGCAGTGCGCACGATAAAGTGCTTTTTGCAGAACTGCTGCACGTACTCCTCGCCGGCGCGCTTGGTCTTGCCGTAAACCGAGACCGGCCCCACGGGGTCGTACTCGCACAGGGGGACGTCGCCCTCGCCGGAAAAGACATAGTCCGTGGAAACGTGCACCAGCTTTGCGCCGATCTCGTCGCAGGCCAGCGCCAGATTGCGGGGCCCCAGCGCGTTGACGGCATAGGCGTCCTGCCGGTGGCTTTCGCAGCCGTTGACGTTGGTGTAGGCGGCGCAGTTGATGACCACGTCCGGCCGGCAGCGCCGCAGAAACACCGCCACCTGATGGCGGTCGGTGATATCCAGCGCCTCCACGCCGGGGGCGGCGGTCACGTCGGTGCCGATGACGGTGGCATGGCACAGCTTTTCGGGAATGGGGCCAAGCTCGCCGCAGCCCTTGGCCAGAACGGTGCGCAGCTCGTTGCCAAGCTGGCCGCAGGCGCCGGTGATGAGGATTTTCAATGTGGGGTCCTCCCTTTGCAATAACGTTGAATGACCGGACGCCCCTTCACAAAAACGGAGCGGACGCCCGGAAAAAAGCGATCAATAGCGGATCTTGTCTTCGGCCACGCGCTTCAGGTGCTCGCCGTAGGGGCTCTTGCCGTAGCGGGCGGCGTTTTCCAGCAGCTTCTCCTTGCTGATCCAGCCGTTTTTGTAGGCGATCTCCTCGGGTGCGCTGATCTTGATGCCCTGACGCTTTTCCACCATCTGCACAAAGTCGGCGGCCTCCACAAGGCTGTCCATCGTGCCGGTGTCCAGCCAGGCGTAACCGCGGCCCAGCAGCTGCACGTCCAGGTCATCCTCTTCCAGATACAGCTGGTTCAGCGTGGTGATCTCCAGCTCGCCGCGGGCGCTGGGCTTGACCTTTTTGGCCATGTCCACCACGCGGTTGTCATAAAAATACAGACCGGTGACGGCGTAGTTGCTCTTGGGCTCCCTGGGCTTTTCCTCAATGGAGATGACCTTGCCGTCGGCGTCAAATTCCACCACGCCGAAGCGCTCGGGATCGTTGACGTAATAGCCGAACACGGTGGCGCGGCCGTTTTCCTCGGCGTTTTTCACCGCGGCGCGCAGCACGCCGGAAAAACCGTTGCCGTAGAAAATGTTGTCGCCCAGAACCATGGCGCAGCAGTCGTCGCCGATGAACTCTTCGCCCAGCAGGAACGCCTGTGCCAGACCGTCGGGAGAGGGCTGGACCTTGTAGGAGAGCTTGAGACCGTAGGTGCTGCCGTCGCCCAGCAGATGTTCAAAGCGGGGGGTGTCCTCCGGGGTGGAAATGATCAGGATCTCACGGATGCCCGCCAGCATCAGCGTGGACAGGGGATAGTAGATCATGGGCTTATCGTACACAGGAAGCAGTTGCTTGGAGGTGACCATCGTCAGGGGATACAGGCGGGTGCCGGCGCCGCCGGCCAGAACGATACCTTTCATATTAAGAACCTCCGTTCATTTACGCGGTCTGCACCGCGAATTTTTTACATAAACCGATAGGATGCGCCGGGTGTTTTTTCAGCTTTGCGCCGGCGTCTGCAGGGCGTTGCAGGGCAGACAT
This sequence comes from uncultured Faecalibacterium sp., assembly GCA_964649475.1. Lineage (GTDB taxonomy): Bacteria > Bacillota > Clostridia > Oscillospirales > Ruminococcaceae > UBA1762. The sequence goes on along the minus strand of CAZYRD010000098.1, from coordinate 907 downwards.
TCCGCTTTTTTGCCAAAGCCGAAGCAGAACCCCCACTTTTTAAAGTACAGGAACATGCTGCGCAGCTGCAGCAAAAAGGGCTTTAGGCTGCGGCTGGGGGCACGGTGCCAGTGATGGTACACATAGGTGCCGGGCCAGTACATCACTTTGCCGTGAGCCATGGCGCGGCGGGTGATGTCCGCGTCCTCCACGTACATGAAATACTCCGGATCAAACCCGCCGAAGGCCTTCAGCGCTTCGGTGCGGATGACGAAGAAGCAGCCGGTGCAGAATTGGACCTCCTGCGGCTGAGAAAGATCCTTGTCCAGCATCAGGTAGTGGTTTTCGTAGGGCTTCAAAAAGCCGAAGGGCAGCTGCCGTGCGGCAAGGGCCAGCACATTGGGCACGCGCTTGGCAATGCGCTGGGGCTGACCGTCCGGAAACAGGATCTCCGGGGTGACCATCACCACGTCGGGGTGCTCGTCCAGATACCGGCACAGCGCGGTGAGGGTGTCCTCGCCAAACAGGATATCCGGGTTGATGACGGCGTGGTATTTGCTCTGCAGCCGGTCAAGGCAGGCGTTGTGTCCCTTGCCGTAGCCCAGATTTTCCGCGCTGCGGATGACTTCGGCCCGGCCGGAAAAATGCGCCTGCAGCTTTTCGCCGGTGCCGTCCGGCGAGGCGTTATCGATCAGAAACAGCTGCAGCGGAACGCCGGTGGTTTTTTCCAGCATCGACTCAATGCAGCCGCAGGCCTCTTCAAAGCCGTTGTACAGCACCACGCCGGCGCTGACGGTATACTCTGCCATAAAGCGTCGTTCTCTTTTCTGTAAATTGGTTTTCTGCGCAAAAATGCCGCAGTTCACCCATTATGGAATTTACCTTATACCATAGTATACCATCAACCGGCAATGGTTGCAAGCAAAAA
>CAZYRD010000097.1:0-9249 GCA_964649475.1 uncultured Faecalibacterium sp. | reverse complement strand
CCTGCTGGACATCAAAAACTTTCTGCAGGCCAACGGCGGCGAAAGCATCGACATCATCGCCAAGATCGAAAACCGTTCCGGTGTGGATAACATCGAGGAGATCTGCGAGGAGTGCAACGGCATCATGGTCGCCCGCGGCGACCTTGGCGTGGAGATCCCCTACGAGGAGCTTCCCGCCATCCAGAAGCTGCTCATCGACAAATGCCGCCTGCTGGGCAAGCGGGTCATCACCGCCACCGAAATGCTGGAGAGCATGATCCACAACGTGCGCCCCACCCGTGCCGAGATCTCCGACGTGGCCAACGCCGTGTACGACGGCACCAGCGCCATCATGCTTTCGGGCGAGACCGCCGCAGGCGACCACCCGGTGCTGGCCGTTGAGGCCATGGCCCGCATTGCCGAGCGCACCGAGACCACCATCAACTACGAAAAACGGTTCCGCCAGTCGGAGTTCCGCATCCGCAGCACCGTGGACGCGCTTTCCCACGCCACCTGCGGCATGGCCATCGACATCGACGCCTCTGCCATTGCGGTATGCACCCTTTCCGGCCAGACCGCCCGCATGGTCTCCCGCTTCCGCCCGCCGGTGGATATCACCAGTATTACCACCGACGAGCGCACCTGGCGGCGGCTGGCGCTTTCCTGGGGCGTGACGCCGGTGCTGTGCGAGATGTTCAACTCCACCGACGTGCTGTTCTACACCGCTAAAAACCTGACCAGAGAGGCCTTCGGCCTGAAAAAAGGCGACCGCCTTGTACTGACCGGCGGCATCACCAACGGACGCTCCGGCAATACGGACATCATCAAGCTGGAGACCATCTGAGCCACTGCGGCACAGCCCCCCTTTTACCGCCCTGCCATGCAAGGCGGCGCCGCATGCAGAAAAACACGCCTGCTGCAAAACATATAACATTTCAAAACACATACCGTTTGGAGGAACCGCTATGAACAAGGAACTCATCCGCAAATACGCCCGTTTTGCCGTCCGCATGGGCAGCGCCGTACAGCCCGGCGAAGCGCTGATCATCAACGCGCCCGTCCACACCGCCGAATTTGCCCGTCTGTGCGCCGAGGAAGGCTACGCCGCCGGTGCCCGCGAGGTCGTGGTGCATTACAACGACGAGCAGATCGCCCGCCTGCGCATGGCCCACGCTTCCGAGGAAGCGCTGGACGATGCCAAGCCCTGGATCCAGGACAGCTACACCAGCTATATGAAGCAGCCCGGCGGCGCCTGCATGCTGTCCATCAGCAGCGCCGACCCCGAAATTTACAAGGGCATCGACGCCGCCCGCATCGACCGCGCCGCCCGCGCCCGCGCCGTCGCCATGACCGAATACTACAAGTATGTCATGAGCAACCGGGCCAAGTGGACCATCGTGGCCATCCCCAGCCCCAGCTGGAGCGCCAAGGTCTTCCCCGGCCTGCCCGCCGCCGAAGCCGAGGAAAAGCTGTGGGAGGCCATCTTCAGCGTCTGCCGCATCAATGAAAACGACCCCGTGGAAAACTGGCAGGCCCCGCTGCACACCATGCACAGCCGCGCCGCGTGGCTGAACGAGCTGCAGCTGGACGCACTGCACATCACCAGCGCCAACGGCACCGATCTGACCATCGGCCTGCCTAAGGGCCACATCTGGGCCGGCGGCAGCGAGCTTTCCCCAAAAGGGGTGGAGTTCCTTGCCAACATCCCCACCGAGGAGGTCTTCACCGCGCCCGACGCCCGCCGCACCGAGGGCATCGTCTACAGCACCAAGCCCTACGTGTTCAACGGCAGCCTGATCGAAAACTTCTGGGTGCGCTTTGAAAAAGGCCGCGTGGTGGAGTACCACGCCGAAAAGCGGGAGGATCTGCTGGGCATGCTGGTCTCCATGGACGAGGGCGCAGCCCGTCTGGGCGAGATCGCTCTGGTGCCCGCCACCAGCCCCATCAACCGCAGCGGCATCCTGTTCTACAACACGCTGTTCGACGAAAACGCTTCCTGCCACATCGCCTTCGGCAAGGCTTACCCCGTCTGCGTGGAGGGCGGCAGCGATATGACCTCCGAAGAGCTGGAGGCCGCGGGCATCAACCAGTCCAACACTCATCAGGACGTGATGGTGGGCGCCGAGGACACCAGCATCGACGGTATCACCGCCGACGGCCGCGTCATCCCCGTGTTCCGCGGCGGCGTCTGGGCGGAGTAAAGCGCCGCAGGGCATTTCTGTAATTACGGGAACGGAACGCACTGTTGCCGCCGCAAAAGCACCGGTTTTGTGCCCACGCACAGCCGGTGCTTTTTTGTGTGCACAAAGCTGCGCTTCTTCCGCCTTGACAATTTCTGCGCCCATGTTATGATTAAAGCAAACAGGAAACCCTGCCGAAAAAACGCGGAAATTCCGCACGAAAGGAGTCCTCTTATGACACGCAGCGAAGAGATCCTCACCCGGAGACCCTTCCCCAAAAAGCCGGTGATCCGCAAGCTTGGCACCATCAGCTGCAACAACATTGTGGAAACGACCCCCATCGTTTTCCGCGGGGAGCTGTACCGTTTTGAGGTGGTGCGCCGCAAAAGCTTCACCTCGGCCTGTGCCGATATGGCAAACCGCTGGCAGGAGCTGGACGACGCCCCCTGCCTGCGTTTTATCCATGTGCGCACCAACGCCTCCACCCCGCTGTTTGCCGAAAACCACACCTTCGGGTTTCCCTTTGTGGTGGATGACACCATGTATGTGGTGACCGGCGGCTCCACAAACTAGGGCGCGGACAATCTGGTATTTCTGCGCTCCGATGACCTCATCCACTGGGAGCAGTACGCCAGTCTGCCCATGCCCGGCTGGAAAATTTACAACATGAACGTCGCCAGAATGGGCGGTACCTACACCCTTCTCATTGAGATCAGCGCCCCGGCGGAGGAGTGCGGCCCGGTGCCGTTCACCTTCCGTTTTCTGCAGTCCACCGACCTTGTCCACTGGCAGCTGACGCCCGGCGAGTGCGTGTTCCACAAGGACCGCTACGCCGGAAGCCCCGCCCTCTACACACTGGAGGACGATCCCTATTACTATGTCGGGTATCTGGAGGCCTACCCGGAGGAGTGCTACGCCAACTGCATCGCCCGCTCCAAAGACCTCATCCACTGGGAGCACAGCCTCATCAATCCGGTGCTGATGTACGACGAGTACGAGGACAAAAAGATCGGTTCGCCCTTCCTCACCCCGGAGGACCGCGCCTACATCGACGGCGCGCTGGACCTGAACAACAGTGACATGGAGCTGTGCGAGTATCTGGGCCGCACCATCATCTATTACAGCTGGGGCGACCAGCACGGCCACGAATTTCTGGCGGAAGCCTGTTACGAAGGCTCCATGAAGGAATTTCTGCAGGGCTTTTTCTGAGCAGACGCGGACGGGTTTTCATACCGCCGCACATGTACACGGCGCTGAGCAAAACGCCCCGTTTCCGGCCGGTGCGGCAGAGGACGGCCCACTTTTACACATCTTTTGTTCCACATAAAAAGTCCACAGCGGAAAATTCCCGCTATGGACTTTTTTATATGCCCGGAAGCGCTTCTCCGGCCTGTTTCAGCCGGCTGTCTCCCGGTTCTCCCGGATCCGCTGGCTGGGAGTGCAGCCGATCTTTTTCCGGAACACTCTGGAAAAGTACAGCGCATCGCTGTACCCGCAGGCATACGCGATCTCCGATACGGAATGCCAGCCCTCGCCGATCAGCCCCAGCGCATACTGAATGCGCAGATTGTTGATGTACTGTGTAAAGCCGATGTGCATGTTTTTCTTGAACAGAGCGGACAGGTATTTTTCCGTGTAGGAGAAAATATCCGCCACCCGCTGCAGCGACATACCCGGCTCGCGGAAATGTCCGTTGATGTATTCCGTGATCATCCGGAACATTTTTTCGGTGTCGTCCCGCTGTTCCGCCGCCGCTTCACTGCTGAGAAAGGAAAGCGTGTACAACAGAACGCTTTCGGTCAGAAGATTGGCGTTGACGCTGCTGATACGCGAAATGGCAGAAAACCAGAACTCCGTCACCTGCCCCATGTCCGCGTATACCGGCGCATTGCAGCTGACTCCCATGCGTTCCAGCATCGGCCCCACGCAGGAGCCGAAAAAGCTGATGTACAGATACCGCAGCTCGCCCTCCGCCGCAAGCTCAAACGGGCAGCCCGGAAACGAAAAGAACACGTCCCCTGCGGCAATGTGGTATTCTTTGCCGCACATCCGCAGCACGGCCGCACCGCCGGTCACCAGATGCAGATAATACAGCGGATGCAAAAACGGCTGACGAAGCGACCGGTGCTCGGTTTCGTACACAAAATGCACTGTCTGCAGATCGTCTGTATAGTTTTTTGCCGGCATGAACCGGCAGATGCTCTCGCTCATAAATGCTCGCTCCCTTTCTCTTTAATCATCGCTTCTTTTAACGCGAAAATCAATACCTTCCGGCTTTTTTCCTGATGAAAGCGGAAAAAATCCATCCACGTTCCGCCGCCGGTGTGATATGATAAATGCAGAACCTGTCCTCTGGCAGGGATCCTTGTTTTAAAGGAGATTTTTGTCCCATGTCCACCCCTGTTCTGGCGTTGTGTCTGATCGTTCTGAGTACCGGCGTGCACCAGCTGGAAGGCGTAATGACGCGAAAATACAACGAAAAAGACAAGCAGGGCGGCTTTCTTTTCACCGCTATGGTATCACTGTTCGCCATGCTGTTTTTTCTGGTGTCCGACCACGACGGTCTACAGTTTTCCGTACAGCTTCTGCCGTACGGACTCGCCGCCGGCGTGTGCTACTGCACGGCGTCGTTCCTTACCTATGTTGCGCTGGGCTGCGGCTCGTTTGTGCTGTCCAATCTGTTTTTGTCCTACGCGCTGCTGTTTTCGGTGGGATACGGCATCTTCTTCCTGAAAGAGCCCGTGACCGTCGCCACCGGGCTTGGCATTGCGCTGAGCCTGCTGTCCATCTTCCTTGTCAAGGGCGAAAAACGGGAGGATGACACCGTCGGCGTCAACGCCAGATGGCTGGTGTGCATCCTGCTGTCCTGTATCGGTTCCGGTATGCTGGGAATCCTGCAGAAAATGCAGCAGGTGCGGTTTCAGGCGGCGTACGACAACGAATTTATGGCAATCACCCTGTGCTTTTCCGCTTTGTGTATGTTTGCGGCGGGGCTTGCTGCAAACCGCGGCGCTTTCGGCCGCACGCTGCGCACCGGCAGCCTTTACGCTGCCATGGCGGGGCTTTCCAACGGCGCGGCCAATCTGCTGAGTCTGATCGTCAACACGCTGCTGCCGCTTTCCGTCGCCGCACCCTCCCGTGCCGGCGTCAAGATCCTGTTTTCCTTTGCGCTGGCGCGGCTGCTCTTTCACGAAAAACTGTCCGCCCGGCAGCTGGCCGGCGTTCTGGCCGGTACGGCGTCGCTGATCCTTCTGAACCTTTGATCAATTTCCACGGAGGTAACCGTTATGAAAAAAGAACCAGTTCGGCTTGGTATCGTCGGCCTGAAGCGGGGCCTGTGCGCGCTTTCGCTGCTGGGGGAGGACAGCGTTGTTCTCGCTGCCATCTGTGACAGCAATGCCGCCACGCTGACCGCTGCGAAGGAGAAAATTCAGGCAGAGCTCGCCGCCCGCGGCAAAACGCAGGATGTGAGCTGTTTTGCCAGCTTTGAAGAGCTGCTGCGCGCAGATGTGGATGCGGTTTATATCGCCAACTATGCCACCGAGCACGTGCCGCTGGTCATTCAGGCATTGAACGCCGGCAAGCACGTCATCAGCGAGATCCCCACCGTCGACACGCTGGAGGAGGCCCGCGCGCTGAAGGCGGCCGTTGCCGCCCACCCGGAGCTGAAATACATGGCCGGCGAAAACTGCTGCTACTGGGCCTTTATTCAGGCGTGGAAGCAGATGTACCGGGACGGAAAGCTGGGGCAGGCCGTCTATGCCGAGGCGGAGTATCTTCACTGCGGCGACTGGCGCAACATGAAGCCGGAAAACTATCCCCGTGACCACTGGCGGTATGACCATCCCGCCATCAAATACCTGACGCACTCCCTCGGACCGCTGCTGGATATTCTGGACGACCGCTGCGTCAGCGTTTCCTGCATGGTGCCGGACGTGAAATACAACCCCTACCGTGACAAGCCCAAAACCGGCGTGGCTCTGTTCAAGACCGCCAAGGGCGCTGTCATCCGCATTCTGATCTGCTTTGACGCCTATGTGGGCGCGGACCACAACTACTACGTCGTGGGTACCCGCGGCACCCTTGAAACCGATAAGACCGCCCCGCTGGAGACCGCCTCCAGCTATGCGAAGTTCGCCGATGTTCCCGGCACCTACCACAACAAGCTGGAGATCCCCCTGCACCTGTCCTTCCCCGGCGAAAGCACTGCCGGCCACGGCGGTGCCGACCACAAGATGCTGATGGACTTCATCCGCTGCATTCAGGAGGACACCCCGCCCCCGCTGGACGTGGATGCGGGCATCCGGATGTCCCTGCCCGGCATCATCGCCCACGAATCCTCCCTGCGGGGCGGCGAGCTGATGATGATCCCGGAGGTGTGACCGGTCATGCAGGCGACGTGCCGCTGCGGCGTGTGAGTAAAAGCGCACTGCCCATGCCGCGGCAGGCGATGCAGAGACATGCGGCATGGTCCTGCGGTAAAATTTTTACAGACCGTTCATCGGCTGCGCCTTGATTTTCTTTTGTGCGGAGCTTACAATAAAGCCAACAACTGCACGCTGAAAGGGAGACTGCTTTTATGAACGACCTAAACTGCCGCCCCGGCTACCTTGTGGTGACGGACTATATTCCCGCCGACGGAAGCCGCGACGTCGCCGACGACCTCCAGAAGCTGATCGACGCAAACCCCAACCGGACCATCTGGTTTCCCGACGGTCTGTACCGCATCGGCAAGCCTCTGCTGACCCCGGCGCACCCGGAAAAAAGCGTGGCGCTGCGGCTATCCGATTTCGCCGTCATTCAGGCGGCGGATAACTGGAACAGCACCGAGGCGCTCATCCGGCTGGGCGCGTCCCATTTTGCCAACGACATCCGCACCAACGGCAGCAACTATTCGCTGGTGGGCGGCATTCTTGACGGGCGCAACGTGGCGGGCGGCGTGTCCATCGACGGCGGCCGCGAGACCATGATCCGGGATGTTTCCATCAAGCACGCCACCATCGGTCTGTACATCAAAACCGGCGCCAACAGCCGCTCCTCCGATGCGGACGTGCACAACGTCAACATCATCGGCAGCGGCACGCCGGACTCCATCGGCGTTCTGCTGGAGGGCTTTGACAACACCCTGAGCAACATGCGCATTGCCGACGTGCAGTACGGTGTCATTCTGCGCTCCTGCGGCAACATGCTGCGCAGCATTCATCCGCTGTACACCTGCAAATACGAGGCTTACGAAAACAGCTGCGGCTTCTGGGATCAGGCCGGCAACAACTGGTTCGACTACTGCTACGCCGACCATTTCGGCATCGGCTACCGCAATGCGCCGGGCGTTTCCAGCACCTATGTCAACAGCTTCTGCATGTGGTACGCCCCCAAAGGCGGCAGCCATACCGTGTTCCGCGCGGATGGCGCTTTCAACTCCATCGTAACCAATCTGCGCGTGGGCTTCCATGCGGATTTCGATAACAACGTGCTGCTTTCTGTGGAAAAGCCCGGCGGCAGCGGCACGCTGGAAAAGGTCTGCGTCAGCCACGCCCGCCTTGCCGACGCCGCCCACGAACCGTATCTGGTGGGGCGCATCCTCTCCCTTGCCGACATCGCGGACAGCTGAACCCCGCATTCCGCCACTTGACAAAACAAAAAAATCGTGCTATATTTAACGCAATATCGAACAAAACCCCGACAAGGGACACGACGTTTGGCAAGGTTTTTCCCAGAGAGGCTCTCCTTTGTGGTGCAAGAGAGCCGAAAAGCAGCAAAACGCTACCACCCTTCGAGTGCGGCCAATACCCGCCGGCCAGGACCCGTTATCGTTCTGTAAAGTGGCGCATACTTCGTTTGCGCAAGCTGGGTGGAACCGTGGAGTGTTATGTATCGCTTCATCCCTCGTTTTTCGCGTGGGATGAAGCGTTTTTTATTTCCGTTTTGTTTATTGTTCGACAGATATTGCAATTTGTATTTTTGAGAGGAGAAAGAGTCATGATCAACATCACCCTGAAGGGCGGCGTCATCAAAGAGTTTGAAGCCGGCGTTACCCCCATGGACATTGCCCGCGGCATCGGTGCCGGTCTGTTCAAGGCCGTCTGCGCCGCCGAGATCAACGGCGTTGTGTGCGACCTGCGCACCCCTATCAACGAGGACGCCGAGGTCAGCCTGCTGACCTTTGAGGACAAGGAGGGCAAAAAGGCCTTCTGGCACACCACCAGCCATCTGCTGGCACAGGCCGTCAAGCGCCTGTTCCCGGACGCCCAGTGCGCCATCGGCCCCGCGGTGGATGACGGCTTCTACTACGACTTCGACGTCAAGAAGCCCTTCAGCCCCGAGGATCTTGCCAAGATCGAGGCCGAGATGAAGAAGATCGTCAAGGAGGGTCTTGAACTGGAGAAGTTCGAGGTCTCCATCGACGAAGCCCGCGAGCTGGTCATGGGCCAGCCCTACAAGGAAGAGCTGCTGGAGAAGCACGCCGCCGAAGGCGCTGCCATCAGCTTCTACCGTCAGGGCGAGTTTGTCGACCTGTGCGCCGGCCCCCATCTGCCCGACGTTTCCCGCATCAAGGCGTTCAAGCTGACCAGCGCCACCGGCGCCTACTGGCACGGCGATTCCAGCCTGCCCATGCTGTGCCGCGTGTACGGCGTCAGCTTCCCCAAGGCCAGCGAGCTGGAAGAGCACCTGACCCGTCTGGAAGAGGCCCGCAAGCGCGACCACAACAAGCTGGGCCGCGAGCTGGACTACTTCACCACCGTGGACACCATCGGCCAGGGCCTGCCCATCATGCTGCCCAACGGTGCCCGCGCCATTCAGCTGCTGCAGCGCTGGATCGAGGACGAGGAGCAGAAGCGCGGCTACATTCTGACCAAGACCCCGCTGATGGCCAAGCGTGACCTGTACCGCATCTCCGGCCACTGGGATCATTATCTGGACGGCATGTTCGTGCTGGGCGACCCCATGGACGAGGAGAAGGAATGCTTCGCCCTGCGTCCCATGACCTGTCCGTTCCAGTATCAGGTCTATCTGAACAAGGCCCGCAGCTACCGCGACCTGCCCATGCGTCTGGGCGAGACCTCCACCCTGTTCCGCAACGAGGACTCCG
>CAZYRD010000096.1:0-9283 GCA_964649475.1 uncultured Faecalibacterium sp. | reverse complement strand
CTGCGCGCCAACATGGCTGTTTACAAAAGCCGCCTTGTGCAGCGCGGCCATGCCTACGCCATCGTGGACGAGGTGGACTCCATCCTCATCGACGAGGCGCGCACCCCGCTGATCATCAGCGGCGCAGGCGAGGAGAGCACCGAGCTTTACACCAAGGCCAACGCCTTTGCAAAAACGCTGAAGATGAGCAAGGTGGTGGAGCAGAACACCAAGCTGGATATGGACGACGTGCAGGGCGAAGGCTTTGTGGACGGCGACTATCTGGTGGACGAAAAAGCCAAAAGCGCCACCCTCACCGCTGCGGGCATCGCCAAGGCGGAGCGTTACTTCGGGCTGGAAAATCTGGCCGATGCGGAAAACATGGAGCTGCAGCACCACATCAATCAGGCCATCAAGGCCCGCGGCGTTATGAAGCGGGACGTGGACTATGTGGTGAAGGACGGCGAGATCGTCATCGTGGACGAGTTCACCGGCCGTCTGATGACCGGCCGCCGCTACAACGAGGGCCTGCATCAGGCCATCGAGGCCAAGGAGGGCGTCACCGTTGCCCGCGAAAGCAAAACGCTGGCCTCCATCACCTTCCAGAACTACTTCCGCATGTACAAAAAGCTGGCGGGCATGACCGGTACCGCCAAAACCGAAGCCGCTGAGTTCAGCGAGATCTACGGCCTGCAGGTGGTGGAGGTCCCCACCAACAAGCCGGTCATCCGCACGGACCATACCGATATCCTGTACGCTACCGAGCAGCAGAAATACAACGCCATCATCGATCAGGTGGCGGAATGCCACGCCAAGGGCCAGCCGGTTCTGGTGGGCACCGTCAGCATCGAAAAAAGCGAGCTGCTCAGCCGCATGCTGAAAAAGAGGGGCATCAAGCACAACGTGCTGAACGCCAAGCACCATGAAAAAGAGGCCGAGATCGTGGCGCAGGCGGGCCAGTACGGCGCGGTGACCATCGCCACCAACATGGCGGGCCGCGGCACCGATATCCTGCTGGGCGGCAACGCCGATTTTATGGCCAAAAGTGACCTGCGCCGCCAGATGACGGAAGGCGGGGACGGCCCCGTGCCCCGCTGGGGCGAGGAGCTGCTGGCAGAGTGCGACGGCCATGCCGAAACGGACGATCCGGACATTCTTGCCGTGCGCGCCGAGTACGACGCCCGGCTTGCAAAGCATAAAGCTGCCATCGCACAGGAGGCCGACCGCGTGCGCGAGGCCGGCGGCCTGTTCATCATCGGCACCGAGCGCCACGAAAGCCGCCGCATCGACAACCAGCTGCGCGGCCGAAGCGGCCGTCAGGGCGACCCGGGCGAAAGCCGGTTCTTCCTCTCCACCGAGGACGACCTGCTGCGCGTGTTCGGCACCAACGGCGCCATGGAGATGCTGAAGAACACCATGGCCCAGATGAACGGCGAAGGCATGGACTACAAGATGTTCGCCACCACCATCGAGCGTGCCCAGAAGGGTATCGAGGGCCGCAACTTCGGCATCCGCAAAAACGTGCTGCAGTACGACGACGTGCTCAACACCCAGCGCGAGATCATCTACAAGCAGCGCCAGCAGGTTCTGGCGGATCAGGACGTCTCCGAAAGCATCCACAACATGCTGCGCGAAAGCGTGGAGGCACAGGTGGCGGTGTGCTGCGCGGCGGAGGATCCCGCCGAGTGGAATCTGGACGGTCTGCGCGCCCATTACCAGGGATGGCTGTGCGGCCCGGAGGACTTCAAGTACACCCCGGGCGAACTGGAAAACCTGAAAAAAGAGGAAATCAGCAGCTTCGTCATCGACCGCGCCATGAAGCATCTGACCGCCAAGGAAGCCCGCATGGGCAGCGACAAAATGCGCGAGCTGGAGCGTGCCATGCTGCTGCGCGCCGTTGACCGCGAGTGGATGGATCACATCGACGCCATGGAAGAGCTGCGCCGGGGCATCGGCCTGCGCGGCTACGCCCAGCGTGACCCCGTGGTGGAGTACCGCGTGGAAGGCTTTGAAATGTTTGACGCCATGGTGGAAGCCATCCGCGAAAACGCCGTGCGCATGACCATGATCTACGAGATCGTGGAGCGCCGCCAGATGGCGAAGGTGCAGGCCGCCGCCCCCGCGGGAAGCGCACCGCAGGCGCGGCCCCGGCCCGTCCGCGTGGAAAAGATCGGCCGCAACGACCCCTGCCCCTGCGGCAGCGGCAAAAAGTGGAAAAAATGCACCTGCGCCCAGTACCACCCCGAGCAGGCGCAGAGCTGACAATTAAAAAGTAACGCAAAAAAGATCCGAAGCCGTCCGTCGGGACAGCTTCGGATCTTTTGCTTTGCGGGAATGTTTTGCGGAAAAATGCCGGGTCGATCAACCGTCCATGCGCTCTTTTTCGATCCACAGGCCGGTCAGTGCGCCGGTGGGGACGGTGAGGGTGTCGGTGTACAGCTCTTCGCCGGAGGGCCATGCCACCAGCGCTTTCTTTTCGGGCAGGCGGACGGTGCGCGCTTCGGGGGTCAGGCCGGTGTGCAGCGCAATGATGCCGTTGCCGGTAAAGAAGGTGTCGTCGCTTTCGCACCAAATGTGCGCGCCGCCCAGACGGCACAGCTCGCGCACCGCCTGTGCCGAAAGCTCGGTCGCGCCGGCAAACAGCACCTTGCGGCCGTCGGTCTCGGCCATTGCCGCGGCGGTTTTGCCCGCAAGCGCCCCGGCGGTGTATGCGGCAAGCGCTTTGCCGCCGCCGGTGACCCAGGTGGCGGGGTTGGCGGGCTGCATGCCCCAGCGGGCGTCCTGCCAGACAATACCGCTGCCCTCCATGGAAAGATCACAGATACCGCTTTCCTCCACGGCAAACTCCATGCCGGTCAGTGCCTTCACCACAGCAGGGGCGGTTTTGCCGAAGCCGTGCAGGAATACCAGCGTCGTGCCGTTTGCGGCAGCGGCGGCGCGGATCTTTTCCGCGCGCTCGGCGGTGACGGCAAACGGGGAAAGATAGAACGCCACCTTTGTCTGCGGCAGCATGCCGGCTTCAAAATCGCTGGCGGTGTACATGCCGAAGGAGATGCCCGCCCGGTAGAAGCTCAGACGGGTGCGGTACAGCAGGTTGACGCCAAGGCAGTCGGCGTGGCCCTGCAGGAACATGCCGTCCTCGTCCACCAGCACGGCAACCTCCGGCGCCGCAGGGCGCAGCTGCGGCTGCAGTTTGCGGTACAGGCCGTGCAGCTTCTGGATCTGCTGCCAGATCATGGGGTGCTGGAACCAGCCGTGTCCGCCAAGGTCCATGTACCAGCAGCCAAGGCCGTGCGCCAGCATCTGGGCGGCCTCGCGGGTCAGCACGTCCATGTAGTGCTCCAGGCTGTCCACCCTGTCCACCCAGTCGTTGTCTTTGGCAAGGCCGTTGCGCACCACGTTCGGGCTGCGGATGTCGTTTTCCACGATCCACAGCTTGCCGTGGGCGATGATGGAATCCGCCGGGCTCATCAGCGCGCCGATGCCGCCGTGGTTGCGGTCGGTGTAGCTGACCGGGCTGGTCAGCGCGTCGATCTCGGGGCATTCCAGCACGCGGCGCAGCAGAAAATGTCCGGTGCGGGGGTCGTACAGCTCAAACAGATACCCGTAGAAGAACACCACCAGACGGTCGGGGCCCATCTCGCGCCGCAGGGTCTTGGCAAAGGCGAGGATGCGCTCGCTCATCAGCCAGCTGGAGTATTCGGCGTAGTCGGTGTAGCGGCGGTCGCTTTCCTTTGTCAGCAGGGTGCGCTCGGGCGGCTCCATGCGGTCGTTGCCGGGCAGGTCTTCCGGCAGGTCGGTGTCCGCAAAATCCCCGCCGTATTTTTCTTTCAGCCATGCGGCGTATTTTTTGGCGTTGGCGGGGCTGTAATCAATGCCGCGCTCCCGCAGACCGTAGTGGAACCATTCGCAGGTCTCGCCGCCGCCCACGTGCATGCCCAGCAGGTGCTCGCTGAGCTCCGGGTCGGCGTCCAGCGCACGGAACAGGTTCACCACCGCCTGCTGCGCGGCTTCAAACCACGCATCGGAAGCCACCGTCACCGCGCTGGGGGCGGTGCCGACGATGCTGGTCTCGTTGACCATGCCGTTGTTGTAGGGGGTGGTGTGCACCACGTGCCAGTCCATTTTGTCCTCGGGGTGGTCGGCGCACCACGCGTCGGCGTCCCTGCCGGTGGGCGTCATGGAAACGCGCAGCAGAATGCGCGCCTCCGGGTCGCCGGCGAGGATGCAGCGCATGGCGGCCTTGCAGGCGTCAAATTCCGTGCCGGAAAGCGGCAGATGCGCTATGGCGGAATACAGGTGCAGCCCGTGGCGGCCGAATTCCCGTGCCTGGGCGGTGTTCAGGTCGTCGGTTGCACGCCGGTCGGTGTTCAGCCAAAGCAGCATGGGGGCGGTACGCTCGTCGTTGATGTAAAGCTGCGGCATGCCGTTTTCACGGCGGATCTGTGCCTTGAACATGGTATGAGCCTCCTTGTTTTTGCACGGATTGTTTTACGGAATGAATATTTTTGATGCGATATTGCTGTTTGTACAGAAATTACTGCTTGCACAAAAGGCGCTGCGGCAGAAGGCCTCTCAGCCGATGCCGGTCAGCTTTGCGGCCATGACGGCAACGGTGTCCCACACGGCGTCGTCGGCCGTGTCACCGTCCGGTTTCCAGCAGCGCTCGGCCACGGCGGGCAGGCGTTCGGCCACGTTGGCAAATTCCTCGCGAGTGCCGCCGTGACGGGTGGTGTACTGTGCCAGACGGTCACCCCATGCGCACAGCTGGCCGCCCAGTACGGGAGCGGTGTCCGGCACGGAGATCCAGGTGTTGCAGGCCTTGGATTTCTCCCAGAAATGCGTCCAGCGGCGGGGGCTCCATTCAAGAATTTCTTCGCGGGACCACATGGCCGCGGGGGTCACCACGTAATTGGGCTTCCACGAGGCGTTGATGACGGTAAAGCCGCCTTCGATCAGCTCCGGCGCGATCTGGTAATAGTTCTCCCACGAGAACACCAGCAGCTCCTTGGTGACCATGTGGTTGTACTCTTTGGCAAAGCCCTCCCACGCCACCGGCTTTTTGCCGCGCTCCAGCACCATTTTTGCAATGCGGTCCACATAGTGGGCGTACTGGGCGTGCACGTCGGGCAGGCCGTGCGCTTCGCGGTAGGCCGCGCAGCCGGGACAGTCGTTCCACAGCTCCAGACGGGCCTCGTCGCCGCCCAGATGGAAATAAGGCGCATCGGGGAACAGGGCAAAGACCTCGTCCAGCAGCGTGCCGATGGCCTCAAAGGTCTTTTCCTCGCAGCAGGAGACCTGCTGTGCGCCGAAAATTTCCGGCAGCTTTGTGTTGAACTGGAGAGAGTGCCCGGGGAAGTCCACCTCCGGCACCAGCACCACGCCGCGGGCGGCGGCGTATTCGCGCAGAGCGATCAGCTGGGCGGCCGTGTAGGTGCGGCCCTGCGTGGGCAGCATGGGGAAGGCCCTGCTGGGCAGGGTATAGGACTGGTCGTCGGTAAAGTGCAGCTGCAGGCGGTCGATCTTGTACAGCCAGCACAGGTCAATGTACCGGAACAGGTATTCCGTCGGGTGCCACTGGCGGGCCAGATCCACCATCAGGCCGCGCCATTCGCTGACGGGTCTGTCCTGAATGCGGCCCTTG
The DNA here is from genome assembly GCA_964649475.1 of uncultured Faecalibacterium sp. GTDB lineage: Bacteria > Bacillota > Clostridia > Oscillospirales > Ruminococcaceae > UBA1762. Next base: position 3,660 of record CAZYRD010000096.1, on the reverse strand, counting down.
GGCAGGCTCAGCACGTCACCGTCCTTTTCCAGCAGCTGTACCAGCGTGGCGGCGGCGTAGTGAGCTCCCTCCATGCCGCCGGCTTTTACACTGCAGCCCTCGCCGGTGACGTCAATGGCGTACTCGTCTGCGGCAAGCGCACCGTCAAAGGCAAACCGGATGGCGCTGCTGGCAGCGGCACCGGCATCGCCTCCGGCGGCAAAAGCGGCAACGTATTCGTTCACCGCAAGCGCGGGGTCAAGTGCGGCCTGCGCACTGCCTGCGTCGGTGAAAAAGACGCCGTGGATGCGGTCGGCGGCGTCGGAAAATACCTCGCACACCGGCAGCAGCGCCGCGTCGGCACAGGCGTAACAGGGGGCGACCGTCAGGCGGCCCTCCGCTTTTTCAAAGCGGGCGGGCTGGGGGATCATGGTAAAGATGCTCATGCGGTGTTCCTCTCTTTTTCCTTTTTATAACGCGATGGCTTTCTGTGTGCATCGTACCATATTTTGCGGAGAAATACAAGGGGATACCGCGGTGTGCAGCCTTTGTACTGAAAGAAGCCCGAAAAGCGTCCTTTTGTGAAAATGCCGCAAAAACACTGTTAAACAGGTAACAGATATGTTACAATATAAGGCAGAAACGGCGGCTTTGCCGCTGCCTTTTATTCTGTTACCGGAGGGATGGTCTGCATGACGGGCAAACAGTGGTTCCAATACATCATTACCATCGTGCTGTCGCTGGCGGTGCTGCTGGGGGCGTACCATTATGTGCAGGGGCTTGCCACCCAAAGCTACACGCAGGCGGAGTTCATCACCATGAAGGGCCGCGTGACCGGGATCTCTTCGGTGCGGGAGGACAGCTTCACCATGGGTGAGTACACCTACACCGACAAGGTGATCACCTTTGAGGTGGAGCTGCTGAACGAGTACCGCAAGGGTGAGGTGATCACCACCACGCAGGCGATCGATCCGCTGCTCTCCTATGCCACCAAGGAGGTGGAGACCGGCGACCTTGTGATGATCTACGAATACCACAGCGAGGCGGGCTACACCTACACCTTTGGCGACTACTGGCGCAGCGACGCGCTGATATGGCTTTTGGTGGCGTTTTGCGGCGCGGTGATGCTGTTCGGCAGGCTCAAGGGACTCAACACGCTGCTGGGCCTGAGTGTCACATGTCTGTTTGTATTTCTGGTGTTCGTGCCCTCCATTCTGGCGGGGCTGAACATCTATGTATGGAGCATCCTCACCTGTCTGTACTCCATCGTCACCACGCTGCTCATCATCAACGGCTACAACCGCAAAAGCTTTATTGCCGCGGCGGGCTGCTTCGGCGGCGTGCTCACCGCAGGTGTGCTCACCGCTGTGATGAATGGGGTGATGAACATCACCGGCCTTGTGGATGAACAGTCCTTGTACCTCAACGATCTTTCCGGCAGCCTTACGATCGACCTGCGCGCCGTCATCTTTGCCGCCATCATCATCGGCGCCACCGGCGCGGTGATGGACGTGGCCATCTCCATCGCGTCCTCCCTGCACGAGCTGAACGAGCAGATGGAGCGCCCCACCTTCGGCGCGCTGCTGAAAAGCGGCTTTACCATCGGCCGCGACATGATGGGCACCATGGCCAACACGCTGGTGCTGGCGTACATCGGCTCGTCGCTGGCCACCGTGGTGCTCATTGTGGCGTACAACGCCTCGCTGTACAGCATTTTCAATAAGGAGATGATCGTGGTGGAGGTGGAACAGGCGCTGGTGGGCAGCCTGGGCATTCTGTCCGCCATTCCGCTCACCAGCCTGCTGGCGGCATGGCTGTACCCGCTGGGCTGCAGACGGCGCGGTACGCCGCAGGGCTGAAAAACGCCCCCCGCTGAAAAAGAGATGCTCCGCTTTCCCGGACGAAAAAATCCGCCGCCGGAAAACAAACAGTGAAATTCACCATGACGAAAAAACGTCCGTCTCCGTTTTGGAGGCGGACGTTTGGGTTGGGTGGAATTTTTCTTTGGAAATCGGTGGTTACTTTTCCAGCACCCACACCAGCATTTCGCTGGTGCCGCGGTTGGCGTAGGCGAAATAGGGGATAAAGCGCACGGGCACCTCCTCGGTTTTGACCTCGGCGGCGGTGCAGTACAGGGCGTCCGGCGCGGTTCGGCGGACGGCGGCGGTTCTCAGCACCGGCACGCAGGGGGCGTTTTCGGCAAAGCAGACGGCGGCGTCCTCCTCTTCAAAGGCGGCGTCGGCGGCAACGCGCAGACCAAAGATATCCTTGCCGTTGTCCACGCCCTCCATGCAGTACACGACGGGGCCGCGCATGACGGCGATGCGTCCGGCGTTGGCGTGCATGCGGGTGTTGGCGGCCATGGTCACGACGGGCATGGCCATGTTCAGCTCGATAGCGGCGCCGTCGGTCACCTCCACCACAGCGTAGCCGTTTTCCATGACGTAGGGGGCGTTCAGCGCAAAGCTGCGGCACCAGCCGGGGATGCGCAGCGCCAGCTTTTTCGCGCCGGAGACGGTGACCTTCACTGCGCCGTCGGCGGGGTAGCGGGTGGCCACATCCAGCGTCACGCCGTCAAAGGCGGCGGTGCTGTCCATATACTGATGCACATAGACGGTGTCACCGTCTGTGCCGTAGGCGTAATCGCCGATGGCGGGGATCAGCCGCACCACGTTGGGCGGGCAGCAGCTGCAGGTAAAGACCTCCAGACGCTGGGTGATGGGGAAGTGGGGCGGGTTTTTGGTGGCGGGCTGTACGTCGTTGAAGTCCGGGTCGATCTCCAGCGGATTTTCGTAGAAGAATGCCTTGCCGTCCAGCGAAAGTCCGGCCAATGCGCCGTTGTACAGCACCCGCTCGATCACGTCGGCGTAGACACTGTCGACTTCCAGCAGCTGCAGGCGGCGCGCAAAGAAGACCATGGCGATGGCGGCGCAGGTCTCGGTGTAGGCGGTGCGGTTGGGCAGGTCATAGTCGCCGGTGAACGCCTCACCCACATGGGTGGAGCCAAAGCCGCCGGTGATGTACATCCGCTTTTCCGCTGCGTTGGCAAAGCAGCGGCGGGCGGCATCGGCCAGCTCCTTGTCACCGTATTCCGCGGCGATGTCCACCACGGCGCTCAGCAGGTAAAAGGCGCGTACGCAGTGACCCTCGATGGTGACGCGCTCGCGCAGCGGCATCTCGTCCATGTTGTACTGGTCGCTCATCCAGCTGTACAGCTCGCCGAAAGCCTCTTTTTTATTGGTGCCGTGCTGGTCAATGAAAAATTTGGCCAGCTCCATGTAACGGCGTTCGCCGGTGGCATTGGCCAGACGCACCAGCGCCAGCTCCAGCTCGGGATGGCCGGGGGTGACAAAATTGGCGCTGCCGTCAATTTTGAAGCACTTTTCCACATAGTCGGTATACTTTGCCATGGCGTCCATAAAATCCCGCTCGCCGGTGGCGGCGTACCACGCCACCGCGCCCTCGATCAGATGGCCCAGGCAGTACAGCTCGTGGTTGCCGCGCTCGGTAAAGCGGGGTTCGTCATGGGTCAGGTAGTAGCAGTTGTAATAGCCGGTCTCCTTCTCCTGACTGGCCAGAACGTCGTCGATGGCGGCGCGGGCCAGCCTGTACAGCTCCGGCGCGGGAGCCTCCTGCAGCAGATAGGCCACGCCCTCGATCCATTTTGCCACGTCGGAATCC
>CAZYRD010000095.1:0-9332 GCA_964649475.1 uncultured Faecalibacterium sp. | reverse complement strand
CGCAGGGTCTTGTGGGTGGTGGTGGTCACCACGTCCGCATAGGGCACGGGGCTTTGGTGCACACCGGCGGCCACCAGACCGGCAATGTGGGCCATATCCACCATAAACAGGCAGCCGACCTCGTCGCAGATGGCGCGCAGACGGGCGAAATCAATGGCGCGGGCATAGGCGGAAGCACCTGCCACCAGCAGTTTGGGCTTGTGCTGCAGCGCCAGAGCGCGCACGTTGTCGTAGTCCAGATAGCCGTTTTCGTCCACACCGTAGGGGACGAAATTATAGTATTTGCCGCTCATATTGACCGGCGAGCCGTGGGTGAGATGGCCGCCGTTGTCCAGCGCCATGCCCAGCACGGTATCGCCGGGCTGCAGCAGTGCAAAATACACCGCCAGATTGGCCTGTGCGCCGGAGTGCGGCTGCACGTTGGCGTGCTCGGCGCCGAACAGCCTGCAGGCGCGGGTGCAGGCAAGCTCCTCCACCTCGTCCACGTGGACGCAGCCGCCGTAATAGCGGTGCGCGGGGTAGCCTTCGGCATATTTGTTGGTCAGCACACTGCCCATGGCGGCCAGCACCGCCGGGCTGACAACGTTCTCCGATGCGATCAGTTCAATATTGCGCCGCTGGCGGGCCAGTTCCCGCTCCATGGCGGCGTTCAGTTCAGCGTCGGCTGCGCCCAGCAGCTGACGGTCACATACATCCATCATAAAAACTCTCTCTTCCCGTCCTGATCCCGGACGCTTTCAAATTGCAATACAAAATTATTTTATCATACTTCCGCCCTCTTTTCAATGAACGCACTGTGAATTACTGAAAAAATGTTATCATTCAAACCGTTGTTATCATTCAAAACCCGCTTGCTCCTTCACTGGTATGATGTTATAATATGTTCACTACAAACAACGCCAAGGAGTTCATCATGCGTACCAAAGCCGATACCGCCGCGATCGTCGCGGCGCTGAAAGCAGAATATCCCGACGCCCGCTGCGGGCTGGAGCACGCGGATCCGTGGCAGCTGCTGGTGGCGGTGCGGCTCTCCGCCCAGTGCACCGACAAGCGGGTGAACATGGTGACCCCCGCACTGTTTGAGGCCTTCCCCACGCCGCAGGCCATGGCCAATGCCGGGCTGGAGGAGCTGGAGGGGTACATCAAGACCTGCGGGTTCCACCGCAGCAAGGCAAAGGACATCATCGCCTGCGCGCAGAAGCTGGTGAACGGGTTCGGCGGCGAGGTGCCGCAGGATCTGGACACCCTGCTGACGCTGCCGGGCGTGGGCCGCAAAAGCGCCAACCTGATCATGGGCGACATTTGGGGGCAGCCCGCCATTGTGGCGGACACCCACTGCATCCGGCTTTCCAACCGGATGGGCTTTATTGACAGCGACGACCCCGTCAAGGTGGAGTTTGCACTGAAAAAAGTGGTGGCGCCGGAGGAGAGCAACGACTTCTGCCACCGGCTGGTGCTGCACGGCCGCGCCGTATGCACCGCCCGCAAGGCCAACTGCGAGGCCTGCTGCCTGCGCACGCTTTGCCGCACCGGCCGAAAAACGCTGCCCAAGACGGACAAAAACTGAAAAACGCCGCCGATCCGTCTTTCCCGCTTTTACTATTCCAACGGACACAAAGGAGACCTGAGCCATGTCTGTTACGTACATCGTCTTCCGCCAGATCTGCGTCATGGCGCTGCTGATCTTTCTGGGCTGGACGCTTGCCCGCAGAGGTATCGTCACCAAGCCGGGCAACGCGCAGCTCAGCGGCATTCTCACCAATATCATCACGCCCTGCGTCATCATCAACGCCTTTGTCACGCTGGAGGCCAGCGCCGCCAGCCTGCTGCGGCTGGTGCAGACGGTGCTCATCTTCGGTGCGGTGTTCCTGCTGAGCATTCTGTTCAGCCTTGTGCTGTTCCGCAAAAAGGGGCCGCATACGCCCACCAACCGCTCCGCCACCGTGTTTGCCAACAACGGCTTTTTCGGCATTCCGCTGCTGCAGGCGCTGTTTGGCGAGACCGGCGCGTTTTACGCTTCCATCGCAGTGCTGTACAACAATCTGCTGATGTGGACCTGGGGCATGGCGCAGTTCAACTCCCAGAACAAGACCAAACTGAAAACCATCGTCACGCAGCCCGCCGCCGTGGCCGCCATGATCGGCATCACCGTCTTTCTGCTGCGGCTGTGGCCGGTGACCGCGCAGCTGGGCGCGTACGGCTGGTTTGCTGACGTCAGCTACCCCTTTGTCACCATGCTGAAAAGCGTCAAGGAGCTGAACACCCCCATCGCCATGTTTGTGCTGGGCGTCAACATCTTCAACGCCCGCTGGAAATTTGACCGCAGTCTGCTGGAGACCGTGCCCTTTATTCTGCGCCGGCAGTTCCTGATGCCGGTGGTGGTACTGCTGCTGACCATGTGGCTGCCGCTGGACCGCACCATGCTGTTCTCCGTTTACGTGGAGACCGCCTGCCCCATCGCCACCATGGTCAGCGTGATGACGCTGCGCTTCAACGCGCCGGCGGAGGAACAGGAGCGTTCCACCCGGCTTGTGGTGCTCAGCACGCTTTCCGCCCTTGTCACCGTGCCGCTGATGGTCGCCTTCGGCAGCTGGCTGATGCCGGTATAACCTTGTCACATCTTTCAAAAGCCGCCTGCGAGCGGCTTTTTTATGTCTTCGGCATCATTTTTTCACGCCCGATACAATAAATCACCGGACTTTTGCAAAAAACGCTTGCTGTCCGGCAAAAAAACAGGTACAATGACCGCAGAAACACATTTTCTGCTACGGCAAAAGGAGTTTGTATTATGCAGCAGTACCTTACCTATGAACAGTTCGGTGCAGTGGGCAACGGTATCGCCGACGACATGCCCGCCATTGTCAAAGCCCACGAAGAGGCCGCCCGCCTTGGACTGCCCGTGTGCGCAAAAGCAGGTGCACACTATTACATTTCTCCCAAAAGCGCCACCGCCGTCATCACCACAGACACCGACTGGACCGGCGCCCGCTTCACCATTGACGACCGCGGCTGTGAGGACCTTTACAGCCACGTGTTCCTTGTTCCCACCGAAGAAAAAGAGAGCCCGCTTTCGCTTTCCGCGCTTGCCCGCGGCGCCGACACGCTGGAAAACCCCTGCGGACGGGACGCCTATGTGACGGTGCGCAACGAAAACCACCGCGACTACATCCGGCTGGGACTGAACCAGAACAACGGCTTTCCCCGGCAGGACTATCTGCTGCTGAAAGCGGACGGCAGCCTTTCCAGCGCCGTCTCGTTTGATTTCGACGAGGTCACCCACGCCGCGGCCCGCCCCATTGAAGAAACGAAACTGACCCTGACGGGCGGCACCTTTGTCACCATCGCCAATCCGCAGGACTGCACCCACACCCCCTACACCGCCACCAACCGCAACATCCACATCACCCGTTCCAGCGTGGAGATCACCGGACTGACGCATCTGGTGGAGGGCGAGGGCAACACCGGCACCGCATACAGCGGTTTTCTGCGTTTTACGGACTGCGCCCGCATCTTTGTGCACGACTGCCTGTTCACCGGGCATTTCATCTACTGGTGCACCGGCAGCGCCGGCAAGCCGGTGGCGATGGGCAGCTACGACCTGCTTTGCGACTGCTGCGTGGACGTCCGCTTTGAAAACTGCACCCAGACCAACGATATCTGTGACGGACGGTACTGGGGCTTATTCAGCAGCAATTTCTGCCGGGAGCTCACGCTGGAAAACTGCACCTTCTCCCGTTTTGACGCTCACATGGGCGTAAGCAACTGCGTGCTGCGCGGCTGCACCTTCGGGCACCAGTGCATCAACATCATCGGCAACGGCAGCTTTTTGATCGAAAACACCCACGTCTACGCCACCCGCTTTGCCCATCTGCGGGACGATTACGGCTGCACCTTCCGCGGTGCGCTCACCGTCCGCGGCTGCACGTGGCACCCCCTGAACGAAAGCCGCACGTTTTTCTTCGCGGCCAACACCGGCCGCCACAACTTCGGCTACCAGTGCTATCTGCCGCAGCAGCTGCTCATTGAGGATCTCACCGTAGCGGAAGAGGGCGCTTTGGCCGAAACGCCGCTGACCATCTTCCCGGACTACGTCAACACCACCGCTCCGTGGCTTTTGACGGACGCCGACGCCCCGCGGGCATATCTGCCCGTCCCGCCCGAAACCGTAACGGTAAAGGGCGTCACGCCGCCGCGTCCGGTCATTCTTTGCGCCGACCCCGACCTGATGCCGCAGACAGCGTTCACCGTATTGTAAACAGTAAACATACCAACGAAAACGGGCCGCTGCCAAAAAAGACAGCGACCCGCTTTTTCTTCCACTTTTATTGTCTCTCACGCAAGCACGGAGCGCAGCGTATCGGCCAGATGGATCAGATATTTTTCGCTGAACACGTCCTGCATGCCGCAGTGCTCCAGCAATGCGATAAAATCCACATTCGTTCCGTAAGAGACCAGCTCCAGATACTGCGCCACCGCAGCGTCCCAGTCCGTCTGCGCGTCCGCCCAGATCTGGAACGACGCCAGCGCGGACATGGCATAGCTGATGTAGTACAGCGGCGCTTCGAAATTGTGGTTCACCACCGCCCACATGTAGTAACTGTAATCGTCGATGAACACGTCCCCCATATAATCCGTCACCACCCCGTGACAGATGCGGCTGACCTCCTGCGCGGTAAGCTCTTCGGCGGTGTAGACCTTCTGCTGGAACTCATCCAGCATACAGCCGTATACCACGTTGCTCAAAATGGAGGTGACGCTGCCCCGGCGCAGGGCCTGCGCATCGCCGCCGTACAGCTCCGGGTAAAATTCCAGAAACAGCAACTCCAGCGCGGTGGAGCTGATCTCTGCCACATCGATGTCGTCCAGCGCATAGATGTAGCCGTCCGGCGTGGCATAGGTGGGGTCGTTCAGGAATGAGTGATAATGTCCGAACTCGTGCACCAACGTGCCGAGGGAGAGCGGCTGGCTGTCCTTTTCCGGCTGGCTGAACAGATACGGCGTGCCGCAGCTGTACAGCATGGTGGTAAAGCTGACCGCGTGCTTGGTCTCGCTGTAGGCGATGTCATAGGTGCCGCCTGCAAGCATATGGTCCAGCGAATCCCCCAGCGAGGAATCCACCAGCGGAATGTACTGCTGCAGCAGCCCCAGCAGCGTCTGCTGCTCCGTGTCGGAAACATTATAGTAAGCCCGGCGGTCCGCCTCCGTTTCCGCCAGCATCGTCTGCACATACAGCGGCGCCAGCTCTTCTTTCACCCGTTCGCCCAGCTCCGCAGCCTGCGCGGGGGTGTAGCTGCGGTAATAGCTGCTCTCGTAGGCGTAGGTGACGTAATCCTCGTACCCGTAGCTTTTGGCGATCTGCGTGCGCAGCTCCACCAGTTCCACATACAGGGGCGCCACCGCCGCAGCGGTATCTTCATAGGAGGCATATTCCTCCGACATCAGCACGCGGTATTCGTCCTGCAACGCCTTTTCCCTGTCGTACAGCTCTTTCTGTTCCCCGGTCATCGGCTCGTAATCCTCGTACATGAGGGCATTTTCCTCCCCCACTTCGGCGATGTACGCCTTCCGGTAGCCGGATCTCAGCATATCGCTCAGGAACACGCTGTACGCGTCGCTGCAGTCCACCGCTTTTTCGTACGCTTCGGCGCTTTTTTCCTGCAGGGAATCATCCGTCACATCGGCGTAGCAGGCGATGTCGTACAGGGTATAGCTGGTCATACATTCCAGCAGCTGCTGTGTCAGCGCATAGTATTCCGCAATGACCTCTGCTTCTTTGTCCGGCTGTTCCAGCAGCTCTCCGGCGGCAGCCAGCCGCGCACGAAACGCCCCGTCGTCAAAAGGCTCCGCCTTCAGCTGCAGCGCAGCATTTTCTGAAGCGGCGTCATCCAAAACCGGCGTCTGCACCGGGGGCTTCCCGGCATCGTCGGCAAACGCGCCAGGAACGCCGCAGGCGCACATTCCCACGCAGAGAGCAAAACAGACAAGCAGCGCCGCGGCGCGCAAAAGCAGCTTCATGTATAAAGCACTCCTTTGATGCAGAAAATGAACTTCACAGCAGGCCACGGCAACAGTTTACGCAATGCCTTCCGCGTTCAGCGCTGCCAGCACGGCGCAAAGGTCGGCAGGCAGGCCGTCCGCCCCGTGCTGCGCGGGGAAATATTCCAGACCCACACAGGCGGTATACCCGGCGTCGGCAATGCGGCGCAGCAAAGTGGGATAATCCAGCTCGCCGCCCAGCAGCGCGCTGCGCCCGGGCACGGCGGCGGCGTGCAGATGGCCCACCTTATCCATATGGGGCAGCAGATGCGCGAGCAGGTCGCCCTCGCTGACCTGCTGATGGTACAGATCAAACAGCACCTTTACGTTGGTGCTGCCTGCAGCCTGCACCAGTTCAAACGCCTCCTGCGAGCTTTCCAGATAGGTGTCGGGGTGGTCCTTGCGGCGGTTGAGCGGCTCCAGCAGCAGCGTCACTCCGGCTTCTTCCAGCAGTGGGGCAGCAGCGCGCAGACCGTCCAGAATGCTCTGCGCCTGCTGTGCGCGGGGTTCGCCGGTGTCCGGGCCGCTCTGGGTGATGAGCGCGGGGCAGCCGACGCTCTTTGCCGCGGCGATGCTCTCCCGCAGGCCGTCCAGAAAAGCGGCACGCAGCTGCGGACGCGTCAGTTCAAAGCTGGTGGTGCAGATGCCGGCAACCGCAACGCCGCACGCATCACAGACGGTTTTCAGTTCCGCCAGATCATGCCCCTTCCAGCCCCAGAACTCCACGTTTTTTACGCCGAGAGCTGCCAGCCTGCGCACGGCCTCCGTGCGGGGCAGCTGCGGGCAAAGCGCATCCAGACAAACGCTGATCTTCATAAGACCTTTCTCCTTTTTTACCGCACACGGCGTTTTTTCTTAGCATACCATATTTTTTTTGAAATGAAAACCCGAATGCCCGCGATCCATGTAAAAAAACGATGACAAAACCATTCACAAACGCCGCCGGATTTGGTATACTGGAAACAGGATAAACGCCGTGCCCCTACAACAAACCACACCATGGAAAGGAAGTTCCGCTATGAGCACTCATATCAACGCCCCCGCCGGCAGCATCGCCCCCCGCATCCTTCTGCCCGGCGATCCTCTGCGCGCCAAATACATCGCCGAAAATTTCCTTGAAAACCCCGTTCAGTTCAACAACGTCCGCGGCATGCTGGGCTACACCGGCACCTATCTGGGCGTGCCTGTCTCCGTCATGGGCACCGGCATGGGCATCCCCTCCATCAGCATTTACGTGGAAGAGCTGATGGCCGAGTACGGCGTAAAAACGCTGATCCGCGTTGGCACCTGCGGCAGCATGCACAAGGAGATCGGCCTGCGTGACCTGATCCTTGCACAGGGCGCCTGCACCGACAACGCCTTTCTCAGCTATATCTTCCCCGGCACCTACTGCCCCATTGCGGACTTTGAGCTGCTGCGCACCGCCTATGACATCACCAAGGAAAAAGGCATCCGTACCTTTACCGGTCTTTTGAAATCCAGCGATATGTTCTACACCGATCCGGACGTGCACGGCGCCGACAAGTGGGCGCAGTACGGCGTGCTGGGCGTGGAGATGGAAGCCGCCGCCCTGTACACCCATGCTGCCAGGCACGGCTGCAAGGCACTGGCCATCTGCAGCGTCAGCGACAGCCTGGTCACCGGCGAGGAGATCGATTCCAACGCACGCGAGCGCACCCTCAACAACATGATCACCGTCGCGCTGGATACCGCCATCCGCTTCTGAGCTCATCAACGCAAAAGCGGAGCTGCCGCAACGCTGCAGCAGCTCCCCGCGTTTTGCTTTTCAGCGCATGCGCTTTTCCACCCGGTGGATGGCGCGCTCGGCGCCGCGCTCCATTTTGCGCATGTTGCGCCGCAGCAGTACGGCGTCGCCGCTCATGGCGTAGGTCACCACCATGCCCACCGCCATGCCGGCCAGAATGCCCAGTGCCACATCGCCCGTGCTTTTATTTCGTCCCATGTGCCGCCCTCCTTCTTTGTGTTTTGTGAACGCCGCAATGCGTTCCGCAAAGCAAGTATGCCCTGTGCACGCCATGGTTATGTATTTCGCAGAAAGGTCTTTTTCCCATGCTGAACATCGTTCTCGTTGAACCGCAGATCCCCCAGAACACCGGCAACATTGCCCGCACCTGTGCCGCCACCGGCGCACACCTGCATCTGGTGAAGCCCATGGGCTTCACCCCTACCGATACCCAGCTCAAGCGTGCCGGACTGGACTACTGGCATCTGCTCAGCATCACCTATTACGAAGGCCTCGCCGACTTTTTTGCCCGTACAGACGGCCCCTATTTCTACTTCACCACCAAGGCGCCCAACCGCTACACCGACGTCGCCTATCCGGACGGCAGCTACCTTGTGTTCGGCCGGGAGGACAAGGGCCTGCCGGAGGAGCTTCTGGCGCAGAACCAGAGCGCCTGCGTGCGGCTGCCCATGATCGCCGACGCCCGCAGCCTCAACCTTTCCAACACAGTCGCCGTTGCGGTGTACGAGGCTCTGCGCCAGGGCGATTTTACCGGACTGATGGACGAAGGCCGCCTGCGCGGCTACGAATGGAAAGACTGATTCCCGTGAAAGGATGGCAACTTATGAGCAGCAATATCCCCGCCGCCGATCCCATCGTATGGAAGGACCGCAAGCGCATTGTGTTCGGCCTGCCCTGGACCTTCACCAAATACTCTCTCACCAAAGAAAAGCTGTTTATCCAGACCGGCGTTTTCAATCTGAAAGAGGAAGAGGTACGCCTGTACCGTATCATGGACGTCACCCTGCGCCGCAGCTTCTGGGAGCGCCTGTTCGGTCTTGGCACCATCCACTGCTGCTCGGCGGACAAGTCCAGCCCGGAATTCGATATCCTGCACATCAAAAAATCCGGCAACGTCAAAAACATGCTCTCCGATATGATCGAGGCCGAGCGCACCGAAAAACGTGTCAGCAGCCGGGAGTTCATGCTGGATGAGGACGACGCGTTCGGCGCCGACGAGCACGACGCCTGAGCCTCTTTTCCATCTTTTGCAGCAACACGGCACAGAAAAGGAAGCCGCGAAGGCTTCTTTTTTCATGCCCGGCGTTTACGGGCTGCGGAAAATCTGCTATACTGATATACGATCGTACGATATTTTATCACCGAAAGGAACACCGCGATGAAACGACTGGTCATTGGCATACTGGCGCATGTGGACTCGGGCAAGACGACGCTTTCCGAGGCCATGCTGTACCGCGCCGGAGAGATCCGCAGGCTGGGCCGCGTGGACCACGGCGACGCCTTTCTGGATACCGATGCGCTGGAAAAACAG
>CAZYRD010000094.1:0-9385 GCA_964649475.1 uncultured Faecalibacterium sp. | reverse complement strand
CAAAATGCGCCTTGAAGTAGCGTTCCACCGCAAGGCAGGTCGCCGCATCCGCAGCGCAAAGCACCTTGAACCACCGCCCGGGCACCTTTTCCGCGTCGGCCCACAGTGCGGCAAAGCGCTCGTCCCGCAGGTGTTTTTCGGTGCCGGTGCTGGCGCGCACCACATAAGTCTGCAGGTTTTCGGTCATGACCTCAAAGCCCATGGCGGGAAACTTCCGGATCAGCGCCTGCAGCACCGGCAGGGCTTTTTCCCGGGAAACGTAATGGGCATTCAGCGGCATCTCGCGCTCGTAGTCATAGATCAATCCGCCATTGAGCAGAATGACCGGCGCGTTGATGGGCAGCTTTTCCAGATAGCGGCGCGCCGAGGGCACATTGCGCCCGGTGGCCAGCGTAAAGCTGCCGCCCAATGCACAGAACCGGCGGATCGCCTCCAGATTTTCCGGCGGCAGACCAGCCTCTTCCGTCAGCAGAGTGTTATCCACATCGCTGACCACCAAAACGCCGGCCAATGGTTTCTCTTTCATTCGGATACCCTCTTTCAACAAGAGCTTCACTCCTGCGACAGTCTGGTTTTGCGCAGAAATGCGGTAAAATACGGCGGCAGAGGTGCCGAAAACGTCATCTCTTCGCCGGTGATGGGATGGGTGAAGGAAAGCTGCGCCGCGTGCAGGCACTGGCCGTCCAGTTCGGTGATGACCTTGCGGGGGCCATAGACGGCGTCGCCCGCCAGCGGATGCCCGACCGAAGCCATGTGCACGCGGATCTGGTGGGTGCGGCCGGTCTCCAGACGACATTCCAGCCAGGAAAAACCGCCGCCCTGCGCCAGCACTTTATAATGGGTGACGGCATGCCGTCCTCCCGCTGCGCCGGCCTTCATCTTTTTGCGGTCGGCGGGGTCGCGGGCAATGGGCGAATCCACCGTGCCCTCCGGCTGCGAAAAGCCGCCGTAGCACACCGCGTTGTACACACGGGCAATGTGGTGCCCTTCCAGCTGGGCGGCAAGTCCGATGTGCGCTTCGTTGGTTTTTGCCACCACAAGCAGGCCGCTGGTATCTTTGTCGATGCGGTGGACGATGCCGGGGCGGATCTCGCCGTTGATACCGGACAGCTGCCCGCGGCAGTGCCACAGAAGCGCATTGACCAGCGTGCCGTCCGGATTGCCGGGCGCCGGGTGCACCACCATGCCCTTGGGCTTATTGATGACCAGCAGGGCGTTATCCTCGTAGACGACATCCAGCGGGATATCCTGTGCGACAACGGCGATCTCCACCGGTTCGGGGCGTTCCAGCTCCACGGTGTCACCCGCCGCTGTGCGCAGGCTTTTGGCAACCGGCGCGCCGTTGCAGCGCACCGCACCCTTTTCCATCAGCTGCTGCAGCGCGCTGCGGGTCAGATCCGTCACACCGGCAAGCCATGCATCCAGCCGAAGACCGGCCGCCTCTGCCGGCACGGTGTAGCGTTCCGGTTCACTCGGCATCGGAGGCCTCCCTGCAGTCATCCGGCTGCGCCTGCGCGGCGGTTTTGCGCGCCGCCTTCTTCTCACGGCGGGCGTCAAATTTCTCGCTGAACAGCACGCCGATGAACAGCATCACGCAGCCGACCACGACAAAGCAGTCCGCCACATTGAAAATGGCAAACTTCATAAAGATCACGTCAAAATAATCCACCACGTACCCGTTGAGTACGCGGTCGATCAGGTTGCCGATGCCGCCGCCCACGATCATCGCAAGCCCCCAATGAGCAAAGGCGTTGGTCATTTTGCGGCGCAGCAGCAGCCAGAGCATCACCAGCATGGCGATCGCCGTGACGCCGATGAGCAGCTCCTGCCGGCCGGCCAGCATACTGAAAGCCGCACCGGTATTATGCGCATAGGTAAGCCGCAGCACCCCGGGGATGAACGGCACGCTGCCCACCGGGGCAAGATACACCACAGCGAGCCATTTGGAAAGCTGATCCAGCACCACCATGACGATGATGCCGAAAACAGTCAGCCAGATCATATACGGTTTCCACCTTTCTTTGATGGCAGATACAAAAAGACGGCGCCCTGTCTGCCCCGCCCGCAGCGGATGCAGCAGACCGGACGCCGCTGCTTTTTTACTTAAAGTTCGCCTGCGACCGAAGCGGCAAACAGGTCGCCCTGCTCCTCGGCGGGCACAGTCTCTTCCACGGGCTCGGCGGCCTGTACGGGTACGGGCGGCTCGGGCAGAGTGCTCAGCGATTCGATGTGCTGACGGTACAGCGCCAGAATGTTGTTCTTAAAGCGGCCGACCTCTTCCTGCAGACGGGCCAGCTCCAGCTTTTCCTCTTCAAGACGCTGCGAAGTCTGCGCAATGACGGCCTCGGCCTTGATGTCCGCCTCGCGCAGGATCTGCGCGGCACGCTGGTTGGCCTCCTGAATGACGTTCTCGCCCAGACGCTGTGCGTTGAGCAGCGCAGCCTTCAGGTTGTTTTCATCCTTGCGGTATTCTGCCACCTTCTCGGCCAGCATATACAGCTTCTTTTCGGTCTCGGCCTTCTCGGTTTCCATCGCCTCGATCTGATCGGCGACCTGTGCCAGAAAAGCGTCCACATCCTCGGTGTTGTAGCCGCGCATGCCCTTATCAAAAGTGACAACGCGGATATCCTGTGCTTTCAGCATATCGAATCACATCTCCTTTTTTTCGTATGTGCCTGTTTACCATTCATCAGCCGGTGAATTTTTCCGCCGTGAGCCAGATGCGCCCCTTTTTGCTCAGTCCGCCGACCTCGGCAATGCGCCAGCGGCCGTACCCGCGTACCGAAAGGGTATCCCCTTCCTGTATGGAAGCGTGCTGCTGGATAAGCGGCACATGGCACAGCGAGACCGCTCCGCGCACGATGAGTGCGGCGGCGTCCGCACGGGAAAGGTGCAGCAGTGAGGCCAGCACCGCATCCGCCCGAAGCGACGGCACATTGATGCGCACTTCTTCGGTCTTTTGCTGCCAGTCCGCAGTCTCGGCGGGGTCGACATTTTCCACCCGCACCGAAAACTTTCCCACACCGGTGAGCTCGTCCATTACCAGAGGGACCATTTTGACATCCAGAAAGCAGACCGCGCTGGCGCCGTCCGTCAGAATGTCGCCCACGCACTCGCGCTTGAGGCCAAGGCCAAGCAGCGCGCCCAGATAGTCCCTGTGGGTGGGCAGCTGCGCGGCGGGTGCGGTATGCCCCGGCTGCCAGCAGGTGATGCGCACCGCAGCCAGCGGAAAATCCTCCGGCTCCGGCGGCTGCTGACCACCCACGCCGAGATAACAGCGCTGCGCACCGGCAAAACCGCCCCAGAAGGCTGAAAAAACCTCCTCTTTGTTCAGCCGCGCCTCGGCAAGAGTACGGCCCCGCTCATCCAGAAATCCCAGAAAACGGTATCCGCCGTAACGCGCCCCGGCAGCCGCATCCTGCACACGCCGGACCAGCAGCTGCTCCTCGGGGGTCTGCGGCGGAAGATACCCCCGCAATTACTGCAGGAAGGCGCCGCTGCTTTCCAGCTCATCCAGCAGGTCGCCCACGATATCCACATTGAAGGGGGTGATGATGTAGGTGGAAGCGGCTACGCGCTTCATTTCGCCGTTGTTGGCATAGGCCACGCCGGAGAGGAAATCCACCAGCCGGCGGGAGACCTCTTTGTTGGTGGACTCCAGATTCAGCACAACGGTGCGCTTGGCGTTCAGGTGGTCGGCAATGGTGCTGGCATCGGCAAAGCGCTCCGGCTTGACCAGCACCACACGCAGCTGGGTGGTGGTGTTGATGTTTACCACCTTGTTCTTACGGGTGGAAGCGGGTTCCGGCTCCACGCGGTAGGTATCGGTGTCATCACGCTCGTTGCGGCCGGGGATGTACTCCTCCTCGCCCACCTCGTACTCATCGTCGGCGCCAACGCCGAAAAAGTCTTTCATCTTATTGACGAAGCTCATGGTCGTTCCTCCTGTTTTTACATACACTTTCCGTTTCGGTCAGGCTTCGGCAAAAAGCGCACAGCCGCCGGACGGGCAGGGATATTCATAAATGCTATACATATTTATTATTGCTTTTTCCATGCAAAAAGTCAAGGCGCAAAGCGGCATTTCCTGCAATTTCTGCACAAAAACCTTACAACAGCTTGCCGTCAAAAAGATCTGTTCCCTCCACGATGACCTCATCGTACAGCTTGACCTGATTTGTCTCGCCGTCCGGTTCCAGCGGCACAAGGATGTAGGCCTCGGTTTCAAAGATGGGTTCAATGCGGCGGAACAGCACCATGGAACCGAATTTGACGTACACGCCGCGCTCGCCCTCGTCGTTGATGTGCATGGCGCTGCGGCTGATGCGGATGCCGTTGTAAGCGGAGAAGCGGACCTCCACGTTTTCGAAACGCAGGCCGGAGAAGCTCTCGTCCATCCGCTCGCTGCACAGAGTAACGGTCACCCTGCCGTCCGCATCCGGCTCGCTCACGCTTTCCACCACAGCTTCCACGTCCGTCACACCGGCATCGGTAAAGGTGAGGGTGACATTTTTGCCTGCGGCAAAACGGCCGGCCGTTCCGGCGTCCACCGCACAGACATAGTACCAGCGGTAGCTTGTGACCATTTTGCCCACTGCGGGGGTGGTGTCCCTCGGCCATGCATCGGCCAGCACATCCAGCTGCTGCGGCGTCATCTGCCGCACCTCTTCCACCGTAAGGCCTTCGCAGCCGTCCACATCGTAAAAGAAATATCCTGTACGCGGCGCATAGACCGATGCAGCAGCCGCACCCTGCGCGGCCAGCGCATCGTGCGAGGCCTGCAGCTGTACCAGAAGCGCTTCGTAGTTTTCCTCCTGTCCGACGGCGATACCCAGCTTGTTGAGCGAGAAGGTAAGCGCAGCGCGCGCCTCCTCCAGACCGGCATACTGTCCGGATGCCAGCACACCGATGTGCTCATACAGCGCATCGCTGACCTGTTTGAGGATAAGGTTGACGTCGGTACCGGCGTTGGCACCGTCCGTCTGTGCCTGTTTGAGCGCCGCAATGGAATCCGCCAGGCGCCGGGCGTCGTCAAAGCTCTGGGCGGCATAGGAGGTCTCAAATATACGGGCCACTTCTGTCCCGTAGGACACGCGGCGCACATCCTCCACCGTATAGCCCACCACGCCGGCCGTCTCCTGCGGGATGACGACCTCCTGCCGGACGACCACGCCGGTGGTTTCAACGCTGTCGGTCATGGTGAACGCGCCGGCGGTCTGGGTGCGGTAGGGCCGGTTGGAAAGATTCCACACCTGTACGCCCAGATAGATGAGCGGCAGGATCACCAGCAGCCACAGCCACGCCATATTCTTTTTTCGTCTGTATTTCGGGGTGGGTTCCTGCATGGTTCGTACTCCTGTCACAAAATGGAATGACCCGCATCCGCCAGCATCCGGCACGCCTGCTGCAGCACATCGGGCGTGACGTCCGGTTCGATCCAATGCACCTGCGGCATACGGCCGAACCAGGTGAGCTGCCGTTTTGCATACCGGCGGGAAGCGCGTTTCAGCTCCTCCACACACTGTGCAAGCGGTGCGGTATTTTCAAAATAGGGAAAGAACTCTTTATAGCCGATGGCCTGTGCCGCGGTTGCAAAAGCACCCGCATTGCGCCAGACCTCCTGTGCCTCCTCCAGCAAGCCCCGCTCCACCATCACATCCACCCGCAGGTCGATGCGGTCATACAGGCGCTGCCGGTCGGCAAAGCGCAGGCCGATGACGGTGGCGTCGTAGGGTTCCGTTTCGGGGCGGGAGGCCGCCACCTGTCCGGTCATGGTGGTGCCGGTCTGCTCAAAAATTTCAAGCGCACGCAGTACCCGCTTGACGTTGTTGGGATGGATGCCCGCCGCCGCGGTGGGGTCCACCGCGTTCAGCCGCCGCCACATGGCTTCGGCGCCAAGCGCTGCGGCCTGTTCCTCCAGCTGCCGGCGCAGGCCGTCCACGGGGGGCTGCTCCACAAAGCGAATGCCTGCCAGAAGGCTGGAAATGTACAGACCGGTGCCGCCTACCACCATGGGCACATGCCCACGGGCGGTGATCTCTTCAATGAGAACACGGGCGCGGTCCACAAAATCCGCCACGCTGAACAGCTCTTCCGGCGTGCAGATGTCAATGAGGTGATGCGGCACGCCGCAGGCCTCCTCCGCCGTGACCTTTGCGGTGCCCACGTCCAGCCCGCGGTAGATCTGCATGGAATCGGCGGAGATGATCTCGCCGCCAACCCGCCGGGCCAGCGCCACGCCAAGCCCTGTTTTACCGCTGGCGGTCGGTCCGCAGACCACCACCAGACGAGGGCGTTTTGTTTCAGCCAAGTCTGCCAAATTGCTTCTCCAGTTCTTTTTGTGCGATGCGCAGCACCACCGGACGTCCATGCGGACAGAACGGCGGCACGCTGCCGTCCAGAATGTCCCGGGCAAGGCGCAGCATCTCGGGGTAGTGGGTGGTATCGCCGCCCTTGATGGCGGCACGGCACGCAATGGAGTGCAGCACCCATGCGGTCTTTTCCGCAAGGGGCTCCTTCTGCCCCGCAGCAAGGCGGGCGGCGATCTCCTGCACCAGATCCTCCACGCTTTCCACGCGGATATCGGCGGGGACCTCGCGCACCATCACGCTGCGGCCGCCAAAGTCGTCCAGCGAAAGGCCGATGTTCTCCAGATGCTCCTGCTGCGCCAGCAGCGCGGTCTTTTCCTCGGCGGAAAGCTCCACCGTGACCGGCATCAGCAGCAGCTGCCCCGCCACGCTGCCGTAGCTTGCGGCAAGGGATTCGTAGATGATGCGCTCGTGCGCGGCGTGCTTGTCGATAAAGCACAGCTCGTCACCGCGCTGCGCAAGGATGTAGGTTTTGAACACCTCGCCCACGATGGCAAGGTCATCCCCGGCGGGCATCTGCGGAGCTGTTTCGGCGGCACAGACCGGCTGCGTTTTTGCCGCACAGCCGTCATCCGGAGAACCGAACCCCCCTTTTTCCTCCGTGAGCGGCACGGCGGGCGCAGAAGCTGACTCATCGGCGGCGGGCATGGCGGCGTTTGCGGCAGCGGTCTGCTGTGCAGACGGCTCGTCATCCACCGTGATGTCCAGACCGGCAAAGGGATTGCGCGCAAAGGAAGACCGGGGCTTTTGCACCGGAGCCTCCCACACGGGGCGGGTCTCCATGGCGCTGTCGCCCACCGTCAGCCCCGCCGTGCTTTCCGGCTGCGGCGCATACAGTGCCTCCACAGAGGTGCGCAGCGGCCGCCGCGGGGCAGCGGTATGGGTTTCGGCCGTCTGTACCGCGGTGTGTGCGGCGGCATGCGAATCATCCATACAGGCGGAGGCCGACGGCGCAGAGGCAGGTTTTGCCTGTTCTGCGGGCGCGGGCCGTGCCGCAGGTTCTTTTTCCGAAACGGCATCAACGGAATGAGCGGCCGCCGGTGCACTCATCTTCTGAGAGGTGAAAGCAGACTCCTGCTCCAGCGCGGGAGGAGTTTCCTGCGCCAGCGTGGTAAAGCTGACCTGTACCCCCTGCGGCGCCTGTTTTTTTGCCGGCTTATCACCGTTCAGCTCCAAAGAGCCGTGCAGGCTTTCCGGCTTGAGGATCGCCGCCTTCACCGCGCGGTACACGGTGTTGAACACGTCGCTTTCGCGGGCAAAGCGCACCTCTGTTTTTGCGGGATGCACGTTGACATCCACCGCGTCGGCGGGAAGCTCCAGCATCAGCACACAGCCGGGGAACCGTCCGCCCATCAGCATGCCGCGGAACGCGTTTTCCGTGGCGGCGATCATGGTACGGCTTTTGACAAAGCGCCCGTTGACGTAGAAATTCTGCATACTGCGGCTGGCACGGGCCGCACGGGGCGGTGTGACCAGACCGGTGACGCGCATGCCGTTTTCGGCATGCTCCACAGGGATCAGCTCGCGGGCGTAATCCTTGGGGAACAGCGCATAGGCCGCGCTGAGCAGTTTGCCGTCGCCGGGGGTAAAAAACTGATCTTTACCATCCCGGACAAAACGGAATGCGATCTCGGGATGCGAAAGAGCCAGATGCTCCACCACATCCTGCACAAAGGTCGCCTCGCTGGAATCCTTCTTGAGGAATTTCATGCGGGCGGGCGTGTTGTAGAAAAGATCCCGCACCGTGATGGTGGTGCCGTCGGCGCGGGCGTCCTCTTCCAGAGAGATCTCCTCGCCGCCGTGGATGGTGTAGCGCCACGCGCACTCCTCCTCCGCGGTTTTGGAAAGCAGGCTCACCCTTGCCACACTGGCCACGCTGGCCAGCGCCTCGCCGCGGAAGCCCAGCGTATGGATGGCGGCAAGGTCGTCCTCGCAGCGGATCTTGCTGGTGGCGTGGCGCACAAAGGCGTTGGGCATATATTCCGGTTCGATGCCGCAGCCGTCGTCGCGGATCTCGATGAGCGCGATGCCGCCGCCCGCGATCTCCACCCCGATGGAGGATGCGCCGGCGTCGATGGCGTTTTCGGTCAGCTCCTTCACCACGGAGGCGGGGCGTTCCACCACCTCGCCCGCGGCTATCAGCTCGGCGGTATGTTTGTCCAGAATACGGATCTCGGCCATAGGGGCCTCCTTTGCAAAACGATGGAATGGGAAAATAACGGTGCCGAAATCCGGCGGCGGAACGCTTTCCTTTTCGCCGCCTTTACAGCAGCGCCGCAGGTCATTTCAGCTCGGTTTTCAGCTTGTAGAGGAAATTGAGCGCCTCCAGCGGGGTCAGGGTGTCCACATCCAGCTCCCGCAGCTTGCGCACGGTATCCTCGTCCGCCACGGCCGGCTGGAATTTTTCAAAGCTGTCAAAATCCAGCTGACGGTTGGCTTCGGTGAGATCGGGCGCGGCGGCCACAAGAGCTTTCAGCACCTTCTTGGCGCGGTTGATGACCGGCTGGGGAATACCCGCCAGCTTGGCGACCTCGATGCCGTAGCTGTCATCCGCCGGGCCGGAGACGATACGCCGCAGGAAGGTGATGTCATCGCCCCGTTTTTTGACGGCGATGTTGTAGTTTTTTACGCCGTCCAGCTCTTCGGCAAGAGCGGTCAGCTCGTGGTAATGGGTGGCGAAGAGCGTCTTGCAGCCGATGTTTGCCGGGTCGGCAATGTGCTCCACCACGGCGCGGGCAATGCTCATGCCGTCATAGGTGGAGGTCCCACGGCCGATCTCATCCAGAATGACAAGGCTTTTCGCGGTGGCGTTTTCCAGGATCTCCGCCACCTCGGTCATCTCCACCATAAAAGTGGACTGTCCGGCGGACAGGTCATCCGACGCGCCCACGCGGGTAAAGATGCGGTCCACCACGCCGACGCGGCAGCTTTTTGCCGGCACGAAGCTGCCGATCTGCGCCATCAGCGCAAGGATGGCGGTCTGCCGCATATAGGTGGATTTACCCGCCATATTGGGG
>CAZYRD010000093.1:0-9461 GCA_964649475.1 uncultured Faecalibacterium sp. | reverse complement strand
ACGGTAGATGACCTTTGTGCCGCATTCCAGAATGGCCTTGAGGTATTCGTCCGTCAGGGCAAAATTGTAGTTGGCGGGGTCGTTTTCATCGCAGTTGAAATTTTTGAAAATGCAGTCCACGTCCACAAACTCGCCCGAACCAAACGGGTATTCCGTGTCGTGCAGGCGGGAAAACGGAATGGCTGCCTCCCTGAAATACGGGCGGGCGTCCTCGGAAAAATTGCAGGTAAGAGGGCCGTTGTTGAGGCCGTTGACCGGTTTGATCTTCGCCGTGCTTTTGGAAAAATCCACATGAAGGTGCTTCATGGCGCGTACGCTCCTTTCAGTTTGGACCGAACCCAGTATAGCACATTCCGCACCCCGGCACAAGAGCGCTGTTCCGGGTTTGTTTGCCCTGTGGCACAGGGGGGGTGCGAAGCGGTGTTCCGGCGGGTGATTTTTTGCGCACGGCCCGCCGGAAAGACCTTGCAAAGCGGCAGGCATTTCATTATAATGACGATAGAAATAACTTTCGGCAAAGAACAGGCCTTTCCGCGGGCTGTTTTGGCGCCGCAGAAAAGGAGCTTTTCCCCATGCGCTTCACCTACAAGGCAACCTTCCGCGCTGCCTGCACCGGCTACATCGTGCAGGCCATCGTCAACAATCTGGCCCCGCTGCTGTTTATCGCGTTTCAGGACGGTTTCGGTCTGAGCCGCCTGCAGATCACCACCATCATCACCATCAATTTTCTGCTGCAGCTGCTGGTGGACCTTGCCGCCGCCGGTTTTATCGACCGCATCGGCTACCGCGCGGCGGCGGTGCTTTCCATGGTGACGGCCTCGGCGGGCCTTGTGTGCATGGGCGTGCTGCCCTTTGTGCTGCCCGACGCCTATGCGGGACTGCTGATCTCGGTGTTTCTGTGCGCGCTGGGCGGCGGCCTGCTGGAGGTCATCATCAGCCCCATCGTGGAGGCACTGCCCGGCGAGTGCAAATCCGGTTCCATGGCGCTGCTGCACGCGTTCTACTGCTGGGGCTGCGTGCTGGTCATTCTGGTCTCCACCGGGTATTTTGCGCTGTTCGGCATTGAAAACTGGCGCTGGCTGCCGCTGGTCTGGGCGGCGGTACCGGCGGTGAATCTGGTGTTTTTCACGCTGGTGCCCCTGTGCCCGCTGCTGGCGGAGGATGAAGTACAGACCCCGCTGCGCAGCCTGCTGAAAAACGGGACGTTCTGGGTGCTGTTTGCGCTGATGATCTGCGCCGGTGCCAGCGAGCAGGGCATGAGCCAATGGGCCAGCCTGTTTGCCGAGACCGGCCTGAATGTTTCCAAAACCATGGGCGACCTGCTTGGCCCCTGCCTGTTTGCCGTTCTGATGGGTGCCGGACGCACCTTTTTCGGCAAGGACCGCGGTATTCCCCTGCCGGCCGCCATCGGCGGCAGCGCGGTGCTGTGCATTTTCAGCTATCTTGTCACCGTGTTCAGCCCGTGGCCGCTGGTGTCGCTGCTGGCCTGCGGCGTGTGCGGGCTTTCGGTGGCCATTTTCTGGCCCGGCACCTTCAGCCTTGCCTCCGAGACCTTCCCCCGGGGCGGCACCGCCATGTTTGCTCTTCTGGCGCTGGGCGGCGACCTTGGCTGCAGCTTTGGCCCCAGCGTTGTGGGCTGGGTCTCCGACGCGGCGGACGGTGCGCTGAAGCCCGGCCTGCTGGCGGCGGCAGCGTTCCCTGCGGTGCTGCTGGCGCTGCTGCTTGTGATGAAACGGAAAACCGCCGCGCACGGCGCGGCCGACCGATAAGCCCATCGAATACGATCACCATCAGGAGGACACAAGTATGAAAAAGCTTCCCCTGCCCGAAAACAGCATATGGGTCACCTGCCACCGCGGCGACAGCTATACCCACTGGGAAAACACCATCCCCGCCTTTGAGGCGGCGCTTGTCTCCGGCGCGGACATGCTGGAGACCGACGTCCACATCACCGCCGACGGCGTGCCGGTGCTGATCCACGACAACACCGTTGACCGCACCACCAACGGCACCGGTGATTTGAAGGATATGACCTTTGCCCGGCTGCGCACGCTGAACGCCGGCGACGAGCTGGAACCCTGCGTGGTGCCCACGCTGGAGGAGCTGCTGCAGCGGATGGCCCCCACCGGCATGCTGCTGAATCTGGAGGTCAAGGAGTACTGGTACGAGGGCAACGAGGAACGCTGCCACACCTGCATCGACGCCTGCGTGGAACTGGTGGAAAAGTACGGCTTTGCCGAAAAGATGGTGTTCAACAGCTTTGACGCTCACGTATTGGAATACATCAACGCCAAGTGGCCGGGCCGCTACCTGCTGCACGGCTTCTACCCCTATACCATCATGAGCAACGTAAAGCAGAATCCGGACGAGTACCTGTACTGCGCCTGTATTTTTGATGACCGCAACCCCGCCCTGTACGAAGAGCTGCGCGCAAAGGGCATCGAGCCGTGGATCGGCGCCGGCGTGGTAAAGGACAGCCACATGAAGGAGTGCGCGGGCTACGGCGCAAAGATGTACTGCAGCAACTACCCGGCCGACACCGTGCGCCGGCTGGAAAAGCTGGGCCTGCGCTGAGCCGCAAAGCTCTTTCCCCCGTTCTGTACTTTTGCGCTGCACAAAGGCCGAAAAAGCCGCGCTGCACCGGCAGCCCGCCAAAACCCGCCGACAAAAGGAGCCGATAGCATGAAAACCTGTATCATTCAGCCGCCCTACTCCCGGGACACCGCCTTTTCGGAGGAATATTTCCGGTACAAGCTGGACCTCCTGGAGCAGTGTGACGAAAGCGTGGATCTGATCGTCCTGCCGGAGTACAGCGACGTGCCCTGCGCCACCGCCTCGCTGGAGGAAACGCTTTTCTGCCACGAAAAATTCATCGGCACGCTGCTGGAAGCCTGCGAAAAGACCGCAAAACGCTGCGGTGCGTACGTGTTTGTCAAT
The DNA here is from genome assembly GCA_964649475.1 of uncultured Faecalibacterium sp. GTDB lineage: Bacteria > Bacillota > Clostridia > Oscillospirales > Ruminococcaceae > UBA1762. The sequence goes on along the minus strand of CAZYRD010000093.1, from coordinate 6,524 downwards.
GCGCTTTCCCACGAGGAAAGCGGCTGGCGCAACACCACCTATGCCTTTGACAAAAACGGCGTGCTTGCCGGCAAATACTTCAAAAAGCATCTGCCTCCGCTGGAACAGGAGACCCTTGCGCTGGACAGCGCCTACACCTTTGAATATTCGGTGCCGGACGTGCTGGAGCTGGACGGCCTGCGCTTTGCCTTCCTCACCTGCTACGATTTCTATTTCTACGAGGCCTTTGCCGCCATTGCCCGGCAGAACGTGGATATCATCATTGGCTGCTCGCTGCAGCGCAGCGACACCCACGACGCCATCGAGATCATGTGCCGGTTTCTCGCGTACAACACCAACGCATGGGTCGTGCGCTCCTCCGTCAGCTTTGCCGAGGACGCCGTCATCTGCGGCGCCTCGATGGTGGTTTCGCCCACAGGAAAGGTGCTGGCCAACATGAAGGGGCGTTTCGGCATGGAGTGCGTGGAATTTGACCCCGCGGAAAAGCATTACAAGCCCGCGGGCTACGGCAACGCGCCCGCCGCCCACCACGAGTATATCGAGTACGGCCGCAAGCCCTGGCAGTACCGGCTGGCCGGGCCGGGCGTCGTCCCCTTTGAGGACCGCATGCCCTACCCGCGCATCTGCGCCCACCGGGGTTTTTCCACCGTTGCGCCGGAAAACAGCCTGCCCGCCTTTGGCGCGGCGGTGGCCATGGGTGCGCAGGAGATCGAATTTGACCTGTGGCCCACAAAGGACGGGGAGATCGTCTCCTGTCACGACGCCACGCTGGAACGGGTGAGCACCGGCGAGGGCCTGATTTTTGAGCACACCCTTGCGGAGCTGCAGCAACTGGATTTCGGCGTGAAATTCGGCGAAAAGTTCAAAGGGCTGCGCATCGTGCGGTTTGAGGAGATCCTGCAGCGGCTGGGCGGCCGCACCGTTATGAACATCCACGTCAAGCCGCTGGGCCGCCCCTACGACAGGCCTCTGATGGAAAAGATCGTGGCGCTTATCCGCCGGTACGACTGCGCCCGTCACTGCTATTTCATGCTGGAGCCGGACGACGACATTCTGACCTTCAGGGCCTGCGCACCGGAGATCCCGGTGTGCGTCGGGCATGACTTCAGCCGTCCGTGGGCCATTGTGGACCGCGCCATCGCCCTTGGCGCACAGAAGGTACAGCTGTTCAAGCCGTACTTCGATCAGGAGATGATCGACAAGGCCCACGCCCACGGCATTCTGTGCAACGTGTTCTGGGCGGACGACCCGGACGAGGCCCGCCGCTATCTGGATATGGGCATTGACACTATCCTCACCAACGAATACGGCCTTGTTTCGCAGGTGCTGAACGGCCGCTGAGCTCGGTGCTTCTTTCAACAAAAAAGCCGGACTGGCGAACAGATCACTGTTCATCAGTCCGGCTTTTATCGTATATCGTATGGGGCAGGATGATGCGTTTGCCGCTGTTCACTCGCTGCAGATCTGTCGGATCAGCTCCACGGCACGGCGACCGTCGGCGGTGCTGACCCGCAGCGGCTCTGTACCCCGGATGGCCCGCACCATATTCTGCATCTGCCTTGCGTGCAGCGTACAGTCCAGCTTTCCCGGATCGCTGGCGGTGTTGATGTATCGCCGGTCGGCGCGGCCGCTGTCGGAAGCATCATTCCGCAGTTGTTGACCGTCCAGCATCAGCTCGGCAAGGCGGTCCTCCACCAGCACCGCGTAACCGCGGTCGCCATGGATCTCCAGCCGGCGCTCAAAGCCGGGCGCAGTGCAGGTGGAAGCCTCGATCACGCCCAGCGCGCCGGAATCAAATTCCAACAGCGCCGCCGCGGTATCCTCCACCTCAATGCTGTGCGAGATGGTCTTTTTGCGGCCCTTGAGCACGGCGGCATTACCGACGACGTGCAGCAGCAGATCAATGCCGTGAATGCCCTGATTCATCAGCGCGCCGCCGCCATCCAGCGCAAGGGTACCTTTCCAGCCGCTGGAGGCGTAATAGAACGGGTCGCGCCAGTATTTCATGAACAGATTGCAGAATACCTGCCTGCCGAAGGCGTTTTTCTGTACCAGCTCCTTCAGCATTTGTACATCCTCGGAAAACCGAAGCTGGGAGACCACCGTCACCCGCACGCCGCTGCGCTGCTCAGCCTCCATGATGTGGTCGGCGTCTTCCTCCGTCAGCGCCATGGGCTTTTCCAGCACCACGTGTTTGCCGCAGCGTATGGCCTGCAGAGCCTGCTGCGCGTGAAAACCGCTGGGCGTGCAGATACAGATCACATCAATCGCATCATCGGCCAGCATGGCTTCGTAATCAGGATAAGCGGCGATGCCGTATCGTCCGGCAAACGCTTCGGCGCCTGCGGTGTTTACATCCGCCACACCGGCCAGATATGCATCCGGCAGGGTGCGGATGGCCTGCGCATGAATATTGGCGATCATCCCTGCGCCCAGAATACCGAACCGAACCGTTCCCTCAGCCAGAGCTTTCATACGGGTTCCTCTTTCCGGCATTGCGGGAACACATCCGGCAATGCCATTTATTGCATCAGTCCTTCGCCTTGCGCAGCGCCTCGGCGCGGCGGATGGCCTCTTCGGTGTACAGGCTGTTCAGCCGGGGCTGATCCTCGTTTTTCGGGTACATGCCCACCACCACGGCGTCGGTATCCTTGATGTTTTCAAAGGCTTCGTCAAAGGCGGCGCGCACTGTCTCCTGCGTGGCGCAGCGGCGGGTGGCGCCAAGGATTTTGAAGGCAAGGCAGGGCTTGGAAACCTGCCGGATCATCCGGTACATGACGGGGATGTCCTCCTCCTCAAAGCGTTCGCCGGTGTTGGCCTTGCCGGTGATGGCACTGCTGACGCGGTCATAGCCCAGACTCAGGTTGTAAACGCTGGCCATGTAGAAATCCACATCCCAGTTGTGCTCCTCGGCGTATTCCAGCACCTCCGGCATATGGGTGCCGAGGCCGACCGGTACGCCCGTGCCGCGGATGACCTCCAGCCGCTGCTTCAGCTCTTCATAACGGCCGGCCTTGAACAGGGAATCCGTCAGGCTGCCGTGGTGGTAGATGGCGGCGGGCTTGTAGGACATGATCTGGTTCACGTTGCCCTCATGGCTGCCGTACTCGCTGGCGGTCTGGGCGATCCAGTGCATATCGCCGCCGTCCTGCCGGAACTCCATGATCATGCGCATGATGTGCATATCGCCCCGCATCTGCATGGTGTTGATGCCGTTTTCCATGCAGCGGAACAGGGTCTCCTTGATGCGGGCGGTGGAAAAATACTCCCGCATCTGCTGATCCACTTCGCCGTTTACATGGGAGTTGCCGCTGAAGGGGTTTCCTCCCACGATCAGTCTGGAAATATTCGCGTCTCCGATTTTGATGGTTGGCAGCATAGGCAGCGCCGGACAAATGACAGCCCGACTTCCCTCTCTTTCTTTTTTGCATTGCGGCACAGGGGCCGGCCCCCGTCCTGTTTTTACTATAACAAATCCAAACAAGGTTGTCCATGTTTGAAGTTTACGAAAAGCATGTCAAAAATTTGGAAAAAGTTGCATTCTTTTTAAAGCGTGCTACAATGAAAGAAGAAAACGATCCGGAAAGGAGATGCCGCGGTTGAACAGCAGAATTGCAGCGGAGCTCATTGAAAACGCGAATATCACCTTTAATATCATTGACAAAAACAAACATCGCACCGAAGAGGTTTTCGATAAAGGGAAAACCTTCGATTGCGATGTCATTGGTGTTGTCAGCGGCTGCTACCGCTATCAGGTGGACGGTGAAAGCTATACCGTGCCTGCCGGGTACATCTTTTTTGTGCCGGAGGGCTGCCGGTTTTCCGGCATGGCGCTGCAGCCGTCCTCCCACTATTTCTGCCATTTCACCGTGGAATGCCCCATCCGGTTCCAGCCGGGGCTTTGCGGCGAAAAGCTTCTGGTACGGCTGTTCTGCGACGCCTGCAGCAAACCGGAGGAGCCGCTGCCGCTGAAATGCGTTCTCCGGCTGCTGCTGTACCATTATGCCAAAAATACTGTCGTCAGCGGCAAAGAGCTGCCATCCGGCATCCGGGATGCGGTGGAGCGCATTCATCGGGAACCCTGCGTGCATTTTACCGGCAAGGAGCTTGCCCGCATAGCCAATATGAACTACAGCTATTTTTCCCGCCGCTTTCACGAGTGCATCGGCGTCTCACCGCACAACTACTGCGACAACATCCGCATGGAGGAGGCGCGCCGCATGATCCGTGCGGGAGCGGGCGTGAAGGAGACCGCCGAACGGCTGGGTTTTCCGGACATGTTCACCTTTTCCAAAAAATTCAAGAAGCACTTCCGGATGCCGCCCTCACGGTTTTCCGAAATCGATGTGTGAACGTTTTGCCGCGCATTATCCCAGCAGCGCGGCGGCAGCACCGTCGGCATGGATACTGACGCTCCCGGCAAAACACAGTCCGGTTCCCTTTTTCCGCTTCGGCTCTCAATGCTTTACTGCACCCGGTAGACGATGAGGTCTTCCGATACAAAGACAGGCTGCAGTTCCTGTAGAGGAATATTGCTGCCCGGAGAGCCTGTATGATACAGCACATGAGTGATACCATACTGCGTGCAGATGTCCTGTACCCGCTGCGGCGTGGTATCCGGACGGAAAAGCTCTTCCATCCGGTCGTACCTCTGCAGGATATCCCCCGTCTGGTCGCCCATATTGGAAAGCGCGTACTTGATGCTTTCACAGTAGGCGCGGCGGCCGGAAAGGCCGCTGTACACATTGGAAAGCCCCTCCAGCGCACCGCCGGTGTGCATGCGGTTGGTGGCAAACAGCTCCTTTTCGGACATGTTTTCCGCCAGCCAAAGGCAGCCCTCCTCCTCCGCAGCGGTCAGGGGCAGCTTGTCCTGGGCAGTGACGGCGGCGCGGGTCTCGGGGACGGAACGCACCAGATACGCCGTCTGACAGCACGCGGTGATGACGCTTACCGCCAGCAGCACCGCAACAGCGGCGCGGCAAAGCCGGCCGTACGGCCCGCGCTTTGCCCACAGCGCGGGGAGCTCCCGCAGCAGCAGAATACCCAGACAGACGATGGCGATGGTGGCAAAATAGATCTGGCTGGAGGAATAGTGGTCAAACAGATAAAATGCCAGCAGACCACCGGGAACGGCGGCGTACAGGGTCAGCTCGAACACGGAAAGCCGGTTCAGTCGGCGGACATCCTGCAGCGCACCAGCACCGAAGGCAAGCCCCGCCGCAGGCGCCATGCAAAAGCCCTGCGCCATCCATACCACCGGCAAAAGCACCGGCCACGCCGCGCCCAGCACGGTCTTGCCCGCATTGAGGATGCTGCCAAAGAAGTGCAGCTCCACGGTGCGCGTCAGCGAAAGCGACATGCTGGAACCGGCACCTGCAGAGAACAGGCCGCCGTACACGAACCAAAAGCCAACGCACACCGCCGCATAAAACAGCACCTGTCCCGCAGCGGGCACGCGCCGCGACGGATTTTTGCCGCAGATAAGCCGGTTTGCGCCGCACACGGCCAGCCGCACCGCAAGGGCGGCGGTCAGCGCCAGCGCCAGCAGCGCCGCCTGCGGCCCTTTGGAGAACGTGAGCAGATAAAACGCCGCGATGCCTCCGGCGTAAACCGGCCATTCCTCGCGCCGGACGGCCTGTTCCAGCCGGTGGAACAGCGCAAAAAACGCCGCCAGCGCAGCCAATGCGGTGGCCTGTCCGTTGATGTTGCTGACGACATGGATAAACAGCATATTGCCGAAGCGGCTGCCGCCGGCTTCCAGCGCTTTCCAGAGGCTTGCGCAGCACAGCCACAGCGGCATGCTGCCAAGCGCCAGCGCCCGACGGCTTTCGCCGCCCCAAAGCTGCACGCCCAGCGCGTACAGGCAGCCCACCATACCGGCAGCCACCGGCGCATAGGCGGCAAAAGCCACCACGTCATAGGCGGAAACGCCCGTCAGCAGGATGAAGCCCGCCTGCAGAAGCTCGGTGAGGTAATGGTAGGTGATGGTCACGCCGGACACGCGCAGATCCTCCGGAGGGAACCCCAGCAGAAAGCTTTGCACATTGCCCAGATTCCAGAAAAAGTCCTGACTGGGGATGATACTGCCGGTCACAGAGGGATGAGTATAGCGCACGCTCCACAGCGCATTGAACAGCACACAAAACGCGCACACCAGCGCCAGCCACGGTGCGGCAGCGGGCAATTGGGGCAGACTTTCGCCCGCGTGCAGCCGTTTTGCCCAATCGACAGCCCATACGGCAAAAACCGCTCCGGTGACAGCCGGCACAAGCCAGTGCCAGCCCGTCGAGCAGGCGAGTACGGTCAGCAGCGCAAAAGCCGCCGCACCCAATACGCAGCACAGCAAAAAACGCTGCGGCCCGGCGATGCGGGCCTTTGCAGCACGCAGCAGCAGCGTGCCGGGCAGATAGATCGCCCCGGCGGCAACGCACCAGACCCAAAGCACTTGTACCGGCGCGGCACCGTTACATCGGTACAGAAAGCAGGCAATCGTCAATAAAACAGCGCCGGCAGCAAAAACGGCT
>CAZYRD010000092.1:0-9480 GCA_964649475.1 uncultured Faecalibacterium sp. | reverse complement strand
ATTTGTCAGTCGCTTCGCTCTTTTCTGTTGCTAAAGCATTTTAATTCCACCAGCTTAGCTGGTGGTTGCTTTTCGCTGAAGCGCCCAATGCAACGACCGCAGCGCATCTTCAGATGCGTCTGCAGTCGCTGCAAAGTTTACCATTCGTAATTCTTTTCATCCGCGGCAAACACAAGAATACTCTTCATTGCCTCCGTATGGCAGCGGATACCCAGCTCCAGTAATTCTTCCGTCGTCTGATCCTTTTCTGTCGGCGCCAAACGTGTACGGTGACCGCCCTCCAGGTCAAATGCCATCACATGATTATAATAGCACCACGTGGGAAAGCTTCCGCCGCAGCAGTAATGATGAACTTCGCGTTCCTCTGCTGAAAGCGTTTCGCCTAACACTGCATCGAACGCACCGCAGAACACATCACGCACTGCGTTTGCCTTTTCGTTGAAAGGAGCATTATCTTTGGCGGCAGAACTTGTGAGAAGATGATCCTCGCAGACACCCGCCAGCCAATGCCCCGAAAACGCCAGCCGCGGCTTTACCTGTGCAGCCATAGACATAACCGCCTGCGTTTCCGCCTCGGAACAGGGTTCAAATCCGCGATACACGGAGTCGAGGAAGAAGTCCGTGCTCAGACCATACGCTTTACTGACAATATCCCACTCAGCCGGGAAATTGCGGTTGATATCAACGCCATTTGCGTTGGTGCGCAGATAGTGAGGACAGCCTTCCACCTCATCTTCGCGCAGATCCGCACTGACAGCCGGCAAAATAGCAACACCCACTTTTTCCAGCAGTTCCGGCTGTTCCTCCAGAATCCGACGCACCGATGTAAGGAAAATCTCCGGACCGCTTTCACCGGGATGAACAGCCCCCAGATACATCACCGTATTCTGCCGGTTACCCACCCACAAAAATTCCATTGGACGATTCCGCGTAGTTTTTCCACAGGGAAGGACCTCCGCCATTTCAGGGAAATCACGAGCAATGCCATGCATATATGCCTGATATTTTTCTCGCGGCCACCACACATTCGTGTTGCGAACCCGCACAAGGACCGGATGGCACAACTTTTCACCGGTTTCCCACAGCTCCGTGATCCAGTAATAGTACAGCCCATTTACTGCGGCCGAATCATCCTGGTACAGCCTGCACTCCTTAGACGGAGAGGACGGTACACCGGTAAAAATGACCTCGCCGTTTTCCGGCGTTCTTTCCGGATCACAGGCCGTGAACTTTTCTTCTGCAAGCTTTTCACGCACAATACGGACCGCTGGCGCTTCCGAATAAAAATAGAGCATGACCGCATTGTCCTTTACCCGTGGAACGATGCGCATCGTTTTCATACACTGACTCCTTTTCGCCGCTATAACAAAAGAGCACCTGTATTTCGCTCTACAGATGCCCTTTTGTTTATTGTTTCAATCAGAAAATGGGCACAACAGCGCCGGCGTAGGTCTCTTCCATAAAGGCGCGGACGGTCTCGCTCTGCAGAGCGGCGGCCAGAGCCTGGATCTTCTCCAGATTCTCGTTGCCTTCCTTAACAACCAGAATGTTGGCGTAGGTCTGGGCGGAATCAGAGGAAGCGTCCTCAACAGCCAGAGCGTCAGCAACCTTCAGGCCGCCCTGAATGGCGTAGTTGCCGTTGATGACAGCAACATCAACGTCTTCCAGAGCGCGGACCAGCTGAGCAGCCTCCAGCTCCTCGATCTTCAGGTTCAGGGGGTTCTCGGCGATGTCCAGAACGGTGGCGGTGAAACCAACACCCTCCTTCAGGGTGATCAGCCCCTGGGCCTCCAGCAGGTACAGAGCACGGGCTTCGTTGGTACCGTCGTTGGGGATGGCAACGGTGGAACCTTCAACCAGAGCGTCCAGAGAATCCACCTTGCCGGCATACATGCCGAACGGCTCGTAATGGATGGAAGCAACGCTGACCAGATGAGTGTCGTTGTTGGCGTTGAAGTCGGTCAGGTAGGGCTGATGCTGGAAATAGTTGGCATCCAGCTCGCCGCTTTCAGTAGCAGTGTTGGGCAGAACGTAATCGTTGTACTCAACAACCTTCAGGGTGTAGCCCTGCTCAGCCAGATCGGCCTCGACTGCGCGCAGGATCTCGGCGTGCGGGGTAACGCTGGCACCGACGGTGATGGTCTTGTCGGCATCGGAGCTGCCGGAGCAGGCGGTCAGCAGGCTCAGGCTAAGTACCAGGACAAGCAGAATGGAAAGTACCTTTTTCATGGTTTGTTCTCCTTACTCAAATTCGTTTATTCTGAATCGGTGACCTCTCTGACACCGAATTCATACGTTTATAAAAGAGCTCAATGGGTCAGGCGGCGATCGGTACGCTTTGCGATCCGCATACCGACTTCCTGGAAGATCTGCACCAGAATGACCAGCAGCACAACCGTGATGAGCATGACGTCATCCTGATAACGGTAGTAGCCGTAGTTTACGGCAATGGCGCCAAGACCGCCGCCGCCGACAAACCCGGCCATAGCCGTATAGCCGAGAATGGTGGTGATGGTGATGGTGCTGCCGACCACCAGCGAGGGACGGGCCTCCGGCAAAAGCACCTTGCAGATGATCTGCATCGGCGTGGAGCCCATGGACTGTGCCGCCTCTACAACGCCGCCGTCCACCTCTTTCAGCGAGGATTCCACCATGCGTGCCACATACGGCGTAGCAGAAACAACCAGCGGAACAACCGTTGCGGTAGAGCCGATGGTAGTACCGACTACAAAACGGGTAAAGGGCAGGATCCATACCAGCAGGATGATGAACGGTACCGAACGAAGCAGATTGACGAGCACGCCAAGAATCAGATTGACGGGACGATTTTCGCAGATGCCGCCTTTGTCCGTGGTGTGAAGAATGACGCCCAGAGGCAGGCCGAACACATAGGACATCAAGGTGGACAGAAAGATCATGTACAGGGTTTCCAGAATACCGTTACCCAGCAGACCGAGGATTCCATTTTCAAGCATTTTCATATTCCTCCTCGTAGTGGATATTGCGGGCACCCAGATATTCCTTGACGCGGGTCAGTGCCGATTCATCCTCCGGCAGCTGCAGGACCATCTGGCCATAAACGCGGCCTTCAATGTTTTTGGTATTGGAGGCCAGAATGTTGACGGGAGTATGACATTCCAGCGTCATGTTGGAGATGATCGGCTCGAACACCGAGTTACCGTCAAACACAACGCGCAGAGTCTTTTCGCTGTGGACGCTTTCCACTGTCTCGCTCTTGGGAAGGATCAATTCTTTCGCAATGCGGGATTTCGGAGCAACAAAGATATCCTTGACGTAGCCGACCTCTGCCACACGGCTGTTGTCCAGCACAGCCACCTTGTTGCAGATCTGCTCAATGACCTTCATCTCATGCGTGATGATGATAATGGTCACGCCCATGGTCTTGTTGATGTGAAGCAGAAGATCCAGAATAGCGCGGGTGGTATTGGGATCCAGCGCGCTGGTGGCCTCGTCGCAAAGCAGAACCTTCGGGTTGGTAGCCAGTGCACGGGCAATGGCTACACGCTGCTTCTGACCGCCGGAAAGCTGCGAAGGATAGGCATTGGCACGATCCGCCAGGCCAACCACTTCCAACAACTCCATCGCCCGGTCTTTGGCTTTTGCACGGTTCCAGCCGGTGATCTCCAGCGGGTAGCAGACGTTGTTCAGCGCCGTACGCTGTTCCAGCAGATTGAAACTCTGGAAGATCATGGACATCTGCTGTCTTGTTTTGCGAAGCTGCGCCGGAGTCAGTTCGGCCAGATTCACGCCGTCGAACAGCACTCTGCCCTCTGTGGGTTTTTCCAGAAAATTGATGCAGCGCACCAACGTACTTTTGCCGGCGCCGCTCAAACCGATGATGCCGTAAATATCGCCGTCTTCAATGGTCAGATCAATATTCTGGATGGCCTCAACACGGTTGGCACCGTTCACATAGGTTTTGCCAAGGTTGTCCAGCTGTATCAAATCAAAGTCCTCCTTGTCTTTCACAAAAAAAGCAGGAAGCCGTTCAAAACGACTTCCTGCCGAACAATCAATCCATCGGTCAGGGTAAAATACCTTTACTCCATGACCACGTTGTTCCGACAACCTGCATCAGCAGAAAGCGTTTTGGAATCGCCGCAGCAAAACATACGCATCGTGCACATGCACATGCGCATGGTCATGGACATCATAGCAGCGTAGTTGATGCGACCCATAACGCGTTCTCCCTTCCACAAAAATCGTCGAAAGAAACTATGTGTTAGATTTTAGCACGGACCTTTCGATGTGTCAATAGAAAAGCGGAAACTTTTTTAAGAAAATTTTCTCTGCCTCTTGTTTACAAAAGAAAACCGTACACTGTGTACAAATTTCAAATTATCAGCCGCTGGAACTCCAGTCTTTATCTGCCGTATGCACAAATTCCTCAAGCGCAGCGCATATTTCATCCTGCGTGCAGACCTGTATCATACTGTAATGTGTTCCCGTTTCGTCCGGAACGAATTCGGTGGCATAGTCCTCTTCCGGCACCACCAGCATCCGGCCGGGCGCACTCAGACGGTAATACTCCCCTTCGCCTTCAAAAGCAAACTGCACCGCCGTCAGATCAAAACCGCAGCTTCCGCAGATCTCCCAGTTATGGAACTCCTGCGAATAAAGACGGTACGCCTGATAGACCGGATTTTCCCCGGCATTTTCCGGCGCCTCGCGGAAGAGGACCTTAATGCGTTCGCCCATCTCCACGCCGCTGAAAACAACAGGAACCGGAAGCTTCTCCGCAAAAAGCGCCGAAGCGTCCCCGTCGCAGACGATGTTGTATTCCCGGCGATGGCTCTCGGTGCTTCCGCCCATCGTTACCACTGCGTATACCTTTTCCTTTATCAGGGTAAGACCGTCTTTTTCGCTGACCTCATCCGCCGTACTGCGCAGCAGTTCGCCCATATTGTTCAGCGGGCCGATGGTGACGATCACAACACTTTTGTCCGGTGCCGCGGCCAGCAGACGACGGTACAGTTTGACTGCATCCTCCGCTTTGCGCGCCCCGCCGGGTGCATAATCCGAACCAAAATGCTCTGTCAGATACTTGTTGTACTGCCGTGTGGTCTCATCGTCCAGAAAATTCTGCTTGGAGGTCTGCCCGACCGGAATATCTTTCGCTCCGCAGTACCGGCTGACCACATCAATGGCGCCGTTGCCGTACACATTGGAGGTACAGTTCACGATTCCAAGGACCTCGACACCGTACTTCTGTGCCAGTTTGTGCAGCACGACCAGCGCACCGACATCGTCCACGTCCGGTCCGATATCCGTATCAACGATAACGCTTCGTTTTACCTTTTTCAAAGGTTCATATTCGAACATACCCTGTCCCCTCCTGTTTTGCAACCGATTCACGATCTGCGGCATCGCCTTAATACTCCGTTCTTGCAAGCACAGTCTGCTGCAGACCGGGTGTAAGCCGGTTGAAATACTCCGAATAGCCGCCAATGCGGACGATCAGATTTTCGTGTTTTTCCGGATGCTCGATGGCGTCCAGCATTTCCTCGCGGGAAAGACAGCTGATCTGCAGCTCCATGCCGCCCTTTTCAAAGAACGCGGTCACCAACGGCCGCAGCAAGGTGGAAAGATTTTCCTTTTTGATGCGGATGTTCATAATGGGCGTGCCGACCACACGGTCCAAAGGAAGCTTTGCCGTACTGCACAGCAGCGCAGTGGGGCCTTCGATATCCTTACCATGTACGGCGCCCAGCGAGTCACACAGCGGTTCGCCTGCTGCACGACCGTCCGGCGTAGCCTGTACGGGAATACCGGCCGCTTCGTACGTGGTAAACTGGTTGGAAACGGTGAGATATTTGCCGGAGGGCCAGCACTCCCGCTGCGAAAATGCATCGTAAATGCGGTTTGCAAGCTCTGCGCCAAGGGCATCAGCCCGGTCGTCATCCACACCGAAACAGGGGCATTTGCGCGCTTTGCGCAGGAAAACCGGATCGCGGGCGTCCAACGCCGCCATGAAGCCTTCCGCCGTATACTCTTTCTTTTCAAAAATCAGCTCGCGCACCACACTCAGCGAATCGATCACGTTGACAAGACCCGCCACGTTGCTGACGCTCCAGTAATAGCGTGCACCGCCGGCATTGAAATCCAGCTGGCGGTCGATACAATCCTCGACAAACAGGGTACGCACCGGCTGCGGCCGATATTTTCCGCGATCGATGCGGAACTGTGTCAGAATATCCAGTGCCTCTGCCACCTCTTTGCGGATCTGCACGCAGAGAGCGTCAAAATAAGCTTCGAAAGTATCAAACCCGGCAAGATGCGCCCGGGTAAACCGATCGTAAATCAGCGCGGTATTGATGCCAAGGTCATCCGAGCCCACATTGGAAAGTCCCTCCAGCATTGTTTCGGTACAGCCGCCAAAGGAACACCGCACGCGGTCCTCTTCGGGGATCTCGGGAAACTCGCGTGCCAGAGCCTTTTGATAAAGAGGCTCGTTATACAGTGCCGGCTGTCCGCAGGAGGTGGCAAGCGAGGCATAAACCGCCTCCCAGACCTCATCCGGCATATCCGGCTTCACCCGCAGCTGCAGGCTGGGACGGCGGATGTAATGGCTTGCACGGATGCACTGTACCGTCAGGGCGTTGTAATCCGGGCCAAGCGCACCGGACCAGCCGTCATTGATATCGACATGGGTGTAGAATTCGTGCAGAATATCCACGATATCCTCGCCCTTGTGGAAGCGGATCAGATGCTGATCCATGCGGCCGATGTCATCGCAGCCGTCCACATAGTAGACGAAATTGTACAGCACCATCGCCTCGTAAATATCCCGCGGAGGCTCGTTTGCATGCTCCAGTGCTTCGATCAGCCCCTCGTGTACGTTTTCACAGGCGCGAAGGTGCGCAAGCAGCCGAGCACGGTAAACCTCAATGCCATCCAGCAGGCGCAGCATTGCAGCCCGGAAATCCCCGTCCGGCAGGGCTTCCACTCTGGCACGATACCCGTTGATACCATCCTTCAGGATGCGGCCGTAATTGATAAAGCTGTGTGTATAGCCTGCGCCGCCCACCGTGTGCGGGGTCGGAAACGCAGTGGAGACACGTTCAAACTCATCCATTACAGCACGATAACATTCACCGTCCGTTTTCTGTGCAAGTTTTTCGCTGTTGTGCACCCAGAAGGTATAGGAAAAATGCGGGCGTACCACGCTGTCGGGGTCACTGTTGTTGAGGCAGCGCCCACAGGGATACAATGCGCCTCCGTCGTACGGCACAATGCGGGCATTCTCCCAATCGCGATAAAGTGCATTGCTGTACCGGTAAAGTCTTTCTCGCTCCGGAAATTCAAACAACCCCGCTGCATAGGGTTCGCCCGCTTCAAACAGGCGTTCTGCAATCGTTTTTTTCATACCCATACCTCCGGCTGCCGCCTTGTTAACTCAATAGTAGCAGGCTGTAATCCGCTTGTCAAGACGGGATTTTGCGCGATGAAAAAACCGCCGGAACGACGGTCTTTTCGATAATTTATATCGCCAGAGTCTCGAGCAGGTAGTCGGTGAACTCCTCGCAGGTTGCACCATCGCGGTCGCCGGTGACGATCAGCTTCTTTTCCGTATGGCTGCAGATTTCCATCGCTGCTGCCAGACGATCCGCCGCCTGCGTGCGCGCGATATGCCGCAGCAGCATCTCCAGTGCCTTCAGCACGCTGGAGGGATTGGCATAGCCGCCCAGACCTTCTTCCATCATGCGGGGCGCCGAACCGTGGATCGCTTCAAACATGGCGTATTTGTCGCCAATGTTAGCGCTGCCGGCAGTACCGACGCCACCCTGGATCTGTGCGGCTTCATCCGTAATGATATCACCGTACAGGTTCGGCAGAACAAATACCTGGAAACGGCTGCGCAGATTTTCATTGACCAGATTGGCCGTCATGATATCAATATACCAATCCTCGGTCTCGATGCCCGGATAGTCCTGCGCCACCTCATGGCAGATCGCGGTAAATTTACCATCAGTCTTTTTCATGATGTTTGCCTTGGTGACGATGGCGACATTGGTCTTGCCGTTGTTTTTCGCGTATTCAAACGCCGCGCGGGCAATGCGGCGGGTACCGCATTCCGTGGTCACCTTGAAATCCATTGCCAGCTTATCCGGTATCTCGATACCACGGCTGCCCAGGACGTATTCGCCCTCGGTATTTTCGCGGTAGAAGATCCAGTCGATCCCCTGCTCAGGCACGCTCACCGGGCGCACATTGGCGTACAGATCCAGTTCGCGGCGCATGGCCACGTTGGCGCTTTCCAGAGTTCCGCCCTTGGGTGTGGTGGTGGGGCCTTTCAAAAGCACGTCACAGGCTTTGATCTGCTCCAGAACATCTTCGGGGATCGCCTTCCCCTCCGCCATGCGGCGCTCGATGGTCAGGCCTTCAATTTCTTTCAGGACAATGGAACCTGCCGCGATCTCATCTTTCAGCAGTTCCGCCATGACGCGGCGAGCCTGCGCCATGATGATGGGGCCGATGCCGTCACCGCCGGCAATGCCGATGGTAATGACCGGCTTGGTTGTAAAGTCCGTTGCCTTTTCACCTTTTTCCATACGCTCCTGTCGAGCGATCTGCTCACACAGAAGCTGCCGGAAACTGGCACAGGCTTGCTCAATATAGGTTTCGTTCATGATTCTTTTCCTTTCCGTTCACAGTGCTTCACGGGTGTAGTCCAGCAGACCGCCGGCTTTCAGGATATCGATCTGACGGCGGGTAAAGCTGCCGGTCAGCGGGATCTGTGCACCGGTGCTTTCGTTTTTCAGCAGGATATTTCCGTTCTCCAGCCCCTCGAACACACCGGAAAGGCTCAGCACGTCATCCTGTCCCAGCTTGTCGTAATCCTCCGCATTGACAAACGTCAGCGGCAGAATACCAGCATTGATGAGGTTTGCCGCATGGATACGGGCAAAGCTTTTGGCGATAACGCAGCGCACGCCGAGATAAAGCGGCACCAGCGCGGCGTGCTCGCGGGAGGAACCCTGTCCGTAGTTGCTGCCGCCCACTATAATGCTGGCGCCCGCAGCCTTGGCACGCTCCGGGAAGGACTTATCGCAGACGCCGAAGCAGAACTGAGAAAGATACGGAATGTTGGAGCGGTAAGGCAGAATCTTGGCGCCGGCGGGCATGATGTGGTCGGTGGTGATATTATCCCCCACCTTGAGCACCAGCGGCAGCGTCATGGCATCCTCCAAGGGATGGCTTTCGGGGAACTTTTTGATGTTGGGGCCACGCAGAATCTCCACATTTGCAGCGTCCTCCGCCGCAGCAGGAGCCAGAACCGCGCTGTCGTCGATCTTGAACGCATCCGGCATATGTACTTCCGGCATCCCGCCCAACAGGCGGGGGTCGGTGATCTCTCCGGTCAATGCGGCAGCAACGGCTGTTTCCGGAGCAACCAGATACACCTGTGCATCCGCAGTGCCGCTTCTGCCCTCAAAATTGCGGTTGAAGGTGCGCAGG
>CAZYRD010000091.1:0-9535 GCA_964649475.1 uncultured Faecalibacterium sp. | reverse complement strand
TTTGGAAATGGAAACGGCATGGAGGAAAGTCGTCTCCCTCGTTTTCAGTGATTCTTTACCAACTTTTCCTGTCTTTTTGCCTAATGAATAACGCAAACCCCACTTTCGCCTGAACGAAAGTGGGGTTTTTCTACAATCTGAAGCGATGCAGCTGCATCGCTTCTTTTTTATTCTGCGCTGAGCCATTCGTCAAAGCTGCGGGCAAGAAATCCATTCACTTCCCGTGCAAACACGGGTGAAAGCACCGATGCCCGTTTTCCGCCTTGGGTCAGCGGATCAATGTAACGCTTTTTGGCGTTCACCTGCAGCCACAGTCCCTGTGCCGGGCGCGTTTTTTCGGTGCGCATGCGGGAATACCGCGTAAACCGCTCCCATTGCTGTGCCGCGGGCGGGTCGTTTTGCAGTTTTTGGATGACCTGCGGCTCGGTGGTGTACAGATCCTTTTCGCACAGAACGCCCCTGTTTGCCGCGTCGCGGATCAGCTCTGCCAGAGCCTGCATGGCAAAACGATCGGCATCCGCCACATAGACGCGGGAACACTGCAGTGCCAGCGCGGCAAACTCCAGTGCAGCAGCTTCCGTGCGGAAACCCAGCTCCGGTGCACCGTCCGGCGCGTCCAGCACGGCGATATCCCGGTACAGCCGCCGTGCGTCCTCCCGGCTGCCGAAACCGAAATTGACCAGATTGCCCAGTGTATATTCCAGCCGGTCGGCAGAAAGGCGTGGCGTGGCGTTGTCCGCAACGGGGTATTGATGATAATCCGCCGTCTGCGCCGTGGTCAGGCCGTGCCTTTGCAGAACGGCCTGTATCTCCGGCGAGCGTTCAACGATCTCCCTCGTGCCGGTTTCGGTGGATTCCTGTTTTACATGGTCGCCGCGCAGAAAGTCGATCACGTGAGCAAACACCGGCGTGGCAACGTCGTGCAGCAGACCTGCCGCCGCAGCGGCTTTATCCCCGGTGAAATGCCAGATGATAAGCGCCGTGCCCATGCTGTGGTCATACCGGGAATAGGGCCGGCAGCCTGCAAACTGCGGAAAACGGGTGTACTCGCAGCCACAGTTCATTCCCACCTGACGCAGCCGCTGCACAGGCGGGGTTCCTGCAAGCTGTGCCAGAAAATCCGGTATCTCCGGATGGTAGATATCCCAAAGGCAAAGCGGCTCCATATCAGCCCTCCGTAACGGGCGCAAAGCTGCCCCGCACAAGCGCCGCAAGAGCAGCCGGATCACATTCCACCTGTGTGCCGATCTTCCCGGCGCTGACGCAGATGGCCGTTTTTTCCTGTGCCGTGCTGTCAAAGACGGTGGGGAACGCTTTTTTCATGCCAACCGGCGAACAGCCGCCGCGGATGTACCCCGTCAGCGGCAGAAGCTCTTTCACATGGATAAGCTCAACCGCTTTTTCTCCCACAGCCTTTGCCGCCTTTTTGCAGTCCAGCTCGCAGAGGACGGGGATGACAAACACATAATACCGCTTGGACGCCCCCACGCTGACCAGCGTTTTGAATACGCAGGAGGGATCCTGCCCCAACAGCGCCGCCACGGTGGCGCCGTCCACGGCAACGCCCTCCTCGTGCGGGTAATAACGGGCGGTGTAGGCGATCTTCTTCTGCTCCAGAATGCGCATCACATTGGTTTTTTCGGCACCTGCCATACCCTTTCCCTCCTGTTTATTCCAAAGCAAAACCGTTTTGAGCAAAATCCGGTGCAAGCTCCTCCAAAAGTGCGGCGTCGCTCCAATAGGCAGTCAGGGGGGTAACGGAAATATAGTCATCCAAAACAGCAGCATAGTCCGCACTGGGCTCGGTGCGTTCAGAGACCATCGACACGAACTGCCAGATCTGCTGACCGTCCTGCCGGCCCGGGCCGGCGGTGTAACAAACTCCTGGATACTGCATATGCCGGTCAATGGTACACAGCTTGATGCCGCGCAGCTTATCCCGCGGCACAGCAGGCACATTCACGTTCAAAACCATGGTGCGCCCGTTTTTCAGCATATACAAAGCAATCTGCGCGGCAGCACATGCCGCATAGCTGTAATCCGCATCCGGCTCAAAGCTGTTCAGCGAAACGGCAAGACCCGGTCTGCCCAAAAGAAACGCATCCATCGCAGCGGCGACCGTACCGGAATACAGGCAATCGGTGGACAGATTCGGCCCCCGGTTGATACCGGAGACCACCAGATCCACCCGCTGCGTCAGCAGAGCGGACAGCGCCAGATGCACACAGTCTGCCGGAGTACCGCCCACCGCCCAGGCCCTCACCGCGCCCGGAAACGCTGTTTCCTGCGTTGGGATGGGGTCGTGCATGGTAAGATAATGGCTGTTGGCGCTGCAGTTGTGGTCCGGCGCGGCAACGTACACCTCGCCGTATTTCGCCAGCTCTGCCGTCAGCGCGGCGATGCCCGGCGCAAAAATACCGTCATCATTGGTAACGAGAAAACGCATGGAGAACTCCTTTCGCAAAAGAAAAGCACAGCGGGGCTGACGCACGGCGACAACCCCGCTTGTGGATAAGGCTTGGTTTTAAGGCTGTTTTTTCGCCTCATGGGTGGTGGGGCTTCCACCGGGGATGCGGCGGCGCAGCAGGCTCATGGGCGGGATCTCCTGTGCAACGGGCAGTGAGAACGGCATCAGCGAGCGGGGCGTTGCCTCGATCGGTTCGCCGTTTTCATCCAGCAGGAACGGCACCGTGACGGTGAACACCTCGCCGCCGGGGGTGAGGACCTCCAGTTCATCGCCCACAAAGATCTTGCCGCGCTGGATGCAGGAGGCCATGCCCTCGTCCCAGTTTTCCACCGTGGCCATGACCTCCCAGTCGCGCAGATAGTTTGCAGCGTCGGGGTTTTCGGTGGCACCGTCCCGCCCGAAGAAAAACCCGGGCGAATAGCGGCGGTGGCTGGTGCGGGTCAGCTCGACGAGAGCCTGCTCCGGACACAGGAAGTGGTCCGGGTCGGCAAGGCAGGCGTCCAGCGCCTGCCGGTAAGCAGCAGTGACGCTGGCGGTGTAGTAAAAGCTTTTGGCACGGCCTTCAATTTTCAGGCTGTCAACACCTGCGCCGATGACGGCATCCAGAAAAGGAGCCATGCACAGGTCGTCCGCGCTGAGGATGTAGGCGCTGTCCCAGTCGGCGGAAAGCGGGTCGCCGCCTTCCGGTTCGCCCTCGCACAGCGAAAACGGCGCAAGATCTGTGCCGGCAGGGCGGATGTCCCACTGCCAGCGGCAGGGCTGTGCGCACTGGCCGCGGTTGGAATCCCGTCCGGTCAGGTACTGACTGAGCAGGCATCTGCCGGAAAAGCTGACGCACATGGCGCCGTGAACAAAGGCCTCCAGCTCCAGCTCGGGCGGGGTCTTGGCACGCAGTTCGGCAATGTCATTGAGGGTCATCTCCCGCGCAAGCACCACGCGGGTGGCGCCCAGCTCGTAGGCGGCGGTGGCGGCGGCATAGTTGAGGATGCCCGCCTGCGTGGAAAAATGCACCGCCGTGCCGGGGGCAATGTGCTGCACCATGCGCAGCACGCCCAGATCTGCCACGATAAAGGCGTCCACACCGGCGTCTGAAGCGCTTTTTATCGTGTAGGGAATGACGTTCATCTCCGCGTTGGTGGGGACTGTGTTCAGGGTCAGATATACCTTGCGGCCAAGACGGTGTGCAAACACCACTGCGTCTGCAAGCTGCACTTCGTCAAAGTTTTTGGCGCCGCTGCGCATACCAAAGGCCTTTGCGCCAAGGTACACTGCGTCGGCGCCGTAGGCAATGGCATAGCGCAGCGCCTCGAAATCGCCCGCCGGCGAGAGAAGTTCGGGTCGTTCCAGCATGGAAATGCTCCTTAATACAGGCCGGCCTTCACGCAGTTGTTGTAATGTTCATCCGCGGTAACGCCGTAATAGTAGTTGCCTTCGGGGTCGGTGACAAAGAAGTAGTAGTTGCTTTCGGCCGGATTGAGCGCAGCTTCGATGGCGGCGCGGCCGGGGTTGGAGATGGGGCCTTCGGGCAGGCCGACCACGGCATAGGTGTCGTAGGCTTCCGCCATGCCCTCGGGGATGCTGCTCCAGCCGCCGTAGTACGGTGCGATCCAGTTGTGGACATAGTTGTTGTCCGCATCGTTTACAATATAACTGGAAGCGTTGCTCTCCAGCTTCCAGCCGTCGCGCAGACGGTTGTGGAACACACTGGAGACCATGGCATCCTGCTCATTGCCGGCCTCCTCCTGCACCATACTGGCCAGTACGATGACATCGTCCAGCGTCATGCCCAGCGCATCCAGCTTTTCCTGCGGGATGTTCTCGGCGGCGTAGGCGTCAAATGCGGCGTAGAAACGGTCCACCAGCTCATACAAAGTGGAGTCGTTGTAGAAATTGTAGGTGTCCGGCAGCAGATAGCCCTCGCCGCGCATGAAGCGGTGACCGTCGGTAGGAATGGCATTCCACCAGTCGTACTGGCTGAAATCGCCGTTGTTGGCCATATCGAGGAACTCCTCTGCGGTGCACAGACCGGTGGACTCGGCCACGATATCCGCCGCTTTCAGCAGAGTGGTGCCTTCGGGAATGGTTACCCAGAGATCCGCCTTGCGGCCCTGCGGCTTGGTGATGATCTCCAGGATCTCATCGTAGGTCATGGTATTGTTCAGGGTAAAGGTGCCGATCTGGATGGAGGGGCCGGTACCGGTCTCCTTGATGTATTCGTACAGGTTCTGGTTGTAGCGGATGATACCGGCGGCGCGCAGATTGTCGCACACATCACGGGGATAATCGTTTTTGGCGATCTCAAACTCCACCTCCAGATATTCGCCGCGTCCTTCGGCGTTCATATCCTTTTCAAAACCGGTCTTCAGGTTCCAGAAAAAGCCGGCGATCACGCCGGCGATCACCAGTACGATGATCAGAAAAATCAGCAGTCCTTTTTTCATATGTTTTTTCCTTTCAAATATCCATCATCATTCCGATATAGCCTTCCCGCACCGGGGGAACTTCGCTTAACAGGCACCACATGCCGTAGGGCCGGCGGCGGCCGCTGCCGTAGCAGCTCAGGCTGCCGTCGCTTGTCAGTACGCGAGCCGAGGTACAGCCGGTCTTTTCACGGCAGGCCTGCAGCAGCGCGTTGGCGGAGTATTCATCCCGCGCAAAGAATTCGTCAAAGCACAGCTCGCCGTCCTTTACGCGGTAAAAACCGTAGGCGTTGTCGGTGCGGACGGTGCAGCCTCCTGCGGAGTAGTAGTCCGTCAGCATGGCGGCAAGGCCGTTTTTCCGCAGCGTGACGGCGGGAACACGGCAGAATTTCTGACGCAGCGCGGGCAGCATGGCGATGGTGATATCATCAAATTCTGCCGCAGCCAGCAGGTTGCGGCGAATGGGCACCGTGTACTCCTGCCGGTAAAAAACGGTCTCAAAGCCGCGGGCGGCGTAAAAATCAAACAGAGAATCCGACGCGGGCAGCAGACACAGGAAAGCCCAGCCACACTGCCGTCCCACCTGCTTCAGATGCTCCAGCATGGCAGTCATACGGCCGGCACCGCGGTACTGTGGCTGCGTTGCCAGCATATACAGGTACGCGCCGCTTTTTTCACCCAGGGTAACGGGAACCGCCAGCGCCATGGCGGCGGGTGCACCGGCCTCCTCGTCCAGCCAGATGTTTTCCACTCCGGCAAAGGATTCAAAGGCCAGCTTGCAGAAAGCGGCGGAATCGCCGAAAACCTCGCCGGCAAGCGAGGTCAGGGCAGGAAGATCCTGTTGGGTTGCTTTGCGGATCATGGGTACAAGACTTCCTTTCTTCTTTTGAAGTTCCGGAAAAAGCCCGTCCTCTGCGGCAGGCTTCCGGTCTGTTTTTTTATTCTTCCAGCAGAGCAAGCACGCTTTGCAGGATGGTTTCGTGAATTTCGGGTATGGGCAGAGGCTCGGCGCCGTTATCACAGCGAACGTGCTGCCAGCCAAGGCGCTGCGTACAGTACAGCGCGGCGGTACGGCTGCGCGCAAGGTACGCCACGTCTTTTTCGTGGATATCCTTTTTCGACTCTTCGCCGTTGTAGCGGCCGGTCATCAGCTTCTGACTGACGCCGGGCTCCATATCCAGAAAGAACACGGCGTCCGGTGCGGGCAGACCCATGCGGGCATACTCCAGATCAAACAGCCAGTCCAGAAAAACAGGCCACTGGGCCTCGTCCAGCTTGGAGCACTGGTGCACTGCATTGGCGGTGGTGTACCGGTCCGCCAGAACGATGCCGCCGTTTTCATAGAAGGCCTGCCATTCCTCCCGGTAGGAGGCAAAGCGGTCCACCGCAAAAAAGGTGGACGCCGCGTAGGCGTTGACATCGCCGGGCTTATCGCCGAAACGGCCGGCCAGATACATTTTGACAAGGGCGCTGGAATCGCTTTCGTACCGGGGAAACGAAAGCTTTTTTACCGGCAGGCCGCGGGCTTCCAGTGCTTCGAAAAGCAATCTGGTCTGCGTGCCTTTGCCGGAGCCGTCCAGTCCTTCGATGGTGATGAGCTTACCCTTCATGGCAGTTCTCCTTCTTTCACGGTCGCTTATTTTGCCGGCGGTTTATTCCACTTTCGTCAGAGGCGCGTAATTGGCCATCATCTTCTTGGTGGCAGAGGCAAACTGCACCTCCACCAGCATATCGCCTGCCACGGGGGTGACATTGACGACCTTGCCTTCGCCAAAGACCTTGTGCTGCACCACGTCGCCCACGGCAAATTTGGCGCCGGCGGTCTTTTTGGCAGCAGTCTGGGGCTTTGCGGCGGTTTCGCTCATCAGAGAAGAACGGCTGGCAAAACTGGTGGAAGTATCAAAGCTGCCGGAACGGCGGCTTTCGCGCTCGTAAGCGCTGCGGATGGAAAATTCGCCGTCCGCAGCGGAATGGGAAACAGTGTTGTTTGCGGTGGTATTGGTATTGTTGGCAGCCATGCGCAGGCCTCCTCCTGTATAATTGGATTGATAGTTGTTGTTTTCAAAGGATCGCGCGCCGAAACTCTGGCGCTGGTAGCCCGAAGGCTGGTATGCGGCGCTTTCGTAGCTGCCCCAGCCGCGGGCGGTGCGCATCTCGGCACGGGTGTCGCTCTCCTGCTCTTCCAGATATTCGCTGCGGATCTCGCCCAGAAAACGGGAGGGACGGTTGCGGCGGGTCTGGCCGAACAGCATGCGGGAAGCGGCGCTGCAAAGCTGCAGCTGCTTTTTGGCACGGGTGATGCCCACATAGCACAGACGGCGCTCCTCCTCCAGATCCTCTTTGGAGAAGCTGCTCATCTCGCTGGGGAAGATGCCCTCCTCCATGCCGACGATGAACACCAGCGGAAATTCCAGACCCTTTGCGGCGTGCAGCGTCATCAGCACCACCACATCGGCGTTTTCATCGTAGTTGTCCAGATCGGTGATAAGGGCAGTCTCTTCCAGAAAACCGGCAAGGGAGGCCTCCCCGCCCTGCGCATCGGCATAGACTTTGACGGCATTCATCAGCTGGCCGATGTTTTCCAGCCGGGTCTGGCCTTCCTCGCCCTGTGCTTCCAGCATGGCCCTGTAGCCGGTGATATCCAGCACCTCGCCCAGCAGATCTTCCAGAGGAAGCTGCTCGTGCGCGGCGCGCAGGTTTTCGTAAATGTGCCAGAAACCGGCCAGCGCCTTGGAAGCGCGGGAAAGCGGCGGGTACTGCGCCGCACGGCTGACGATCTCCAGCTGGCTGACGCCCTCTTCCGCAGCAAGCGCCGCCACATTGTCCATGGTTGCACCGCCGATCTTACGGCCCGGCTCGTTGATGATACGGGCAAGGCGCAGATCATCCTGCGGATTGGCAAGGATGCTCAGATAGGCCAGCATATCCTTGACCTCTTTACGGTCATAGAATTTGTGGCCGCCGATGATTTTATACGGCAGACCGGCGCGGACGAAATAGGTTTCGATGGGGCCGGACTGGGCGTTCATGCGGTACAGCACGGCGCAGTCGCGCAGGCTGCCGCCGCTTGCCACATGATCCGAGATCGCCTGTGCCACATGCTGCGCCTCATCGGTCTCGTTTTCACTGACAAAATGGATCACCTTGTCGCCGTCGCCGTTTTCCGTCCACAGGGTCTTGCCCTTGCGGCCCGCGTTGTTTTCAATAACGCTGTTGGCTGCGTTGAGGATGTTGGAGGTGGAACGGTAATTCTGCTCCAGCCGGATGGTCTTTGCACCGGCAAACTGCGTTTCAAAGTTGAGGATGTTTTCGATGGTGGCGCCGCGGAAGCGGTAGATGCTCTGGTCGTCGTCACCCACCACGCAGACGTTGCGGTGCGCCGCGCCAAGCAGCTCCACGAGGCGGAACTGGGCATGGCTGGTATCCTGGTATTCGTCCACGAGGATGTAGCGGAACTTGCGCTGGTAAACGGCAAGCTCCCCGGGGAACTGCTCGAACAGGCGCACCGTCTGGTAGATGAGGTCATCAAAATCCATGGCGCCTGCGCTTTTCAGTTTTTTCTGGTATGCGGCGTATACCTTTGCCACCAGCTGGGTACGCACATCGCCCCTGCCTCCGGTGGCGGCGTCCTCCGGCGCGACCATCTGGTCCTTCAGACGGCCGATGGCGCTCAGCGCATTTTTTACCGGAAGAAACTTATCGTCGATGTTCAGCGTCTTGTACACGTCCTTCATGGCGCGCTGGGCATCGTCGGTGTCGTAGATGGTAAAGCTTTTGGGGTAGCCCAGAAGCTCGCCGCTGCGGCGCAGAATACGCACACAGGCGGAGTGGAAGGTGGAGGCGTGCACGTCCTGCCCGGCCTGCCCCAGCATACCGGCAAGACGGCTTTTCAGCTCGCCCGCCGCCTTGTTGGTAAAGGTGATGGCAAGAATGTGGTAGGGCTGCAGCCCGCCCACACGCAGCAGCTGTTCCATGCGGGAGCTGGGGGTGCGGTCCGTATAGGTGAGCAGCGCCTGCAGCTCGGTGACATCCTCCGGCGTGGGGGTACCGTAGACCTCGTCGCTGGTATAGGCGTCGCCGAAACGGATGAGGTTGGCGATGCGGTTGACAAGGACCGTGGTCTTGCCACTGCCCGCGCCCGCCAGCAGCAGCAGCGGGCCGGTGCCGTAAAACACCGCTTCGCGCTGGCGGTCGTTCAGCCGGCCGAAGCTTTTTTCAATATACGCCCTGCGCAACGCAAGAAACATGGTGGTCAGTTGGTTTTCCATAAATCCCTCAAAAGTAAACATAAAAAGAATCCGCCGCCGCGGTAAGAATCTACCACGGTCCAGCAGGACTCTTGCTTTTTCTATTTCTCAGGCTTGCCAAAAGCCTTTTGCCCCCGGGAAGCCGCCGCAGCTGCGTTTTTTTCAGCAAACGCGGCCACTGTATACAGTATACCACATTCCGGACAAAACTGCAAAGGCTTTTCGCCGAAATTTGGCGGAATTTTTTCACAAAAACACCGCATCCGTCCGGATGCGGTGTTTTGAATGACAGTGTGATCAGCCGAGGATGTTGATGAGGATACCGGCTGCAACGGCGCTGCCGATAACGCCGGCCACGTTGGGGCCCATGGCGTGCATCAGCAGGAAGTTGGCGGGGTTGG
>CAZYRD010000090.1:1059-9577 GCA_964649475.1 uncultured Faecalibacterium sp. | reverse complement strand
CAGCGCAAGGATGGCGGTCTGCCGCATATAGGTGGATTTACCCGCCATGTTGGGGCCGGTAATGATGAGCATGCGGTCGTCGCCGCAGTTTGCCAGCGTATCGTTGGGGACAAAGCGGCTGCCGGTGAGCATCCGTTCCACCACGGGGTGACGGCCCTCCACAATGTGCAGCACGTCGCTGTCGTCCACAACGGGGCGGACGTATTTGTTTTTCACTGCGACCTGTGCCAGACCGGCAATGACGTCCAGCCGTGCCACGCCCGCGGCGGTGCGCTGGATGCGGGCAAGCTCGCCGCCGACAGCCTGCTGCAGGCAGGAGAACAGCTCGTGCTCCAGCGTCAGCAGACGCTCGTGCGCGCCGAGGATGCGGCTTTCCAGCGTTTTCAGTTCTTCGGTGATATACCGCTCGCCGCCGGTAAGGGTCTGCTTGCGGATGAAGGTGTCCGGCACCATGTTGAGGAAGGAGTTTGTGACCTCGATGTAATAGCCGAACACTTTGTTGTAGCCGGTTTTCAGCTTGGGAATGCCGGTCTCCTCCCGCAGGCGGGCCTCCATGGCCGCCAGCACCCCGCGGGAATCCTTTACCAGTGCGCGCAGCTCGTCCGCTTCGGCGTTGTAGCCCTCGCGGATGACGCCCCCGTCCTTCAGGGTCGCAGGCGCGTCCGGGTCGATGGCGTCCTCGATCATGGCGCGGATATCCTCCAGAGGATCGATGGCGGCGTACAGCTCCCGCAGCTCCTCGCCGTCAAAACTGCTCAGCGTCTGCCGCAGCTGAGGCAGACGGGCGGCGGCGGCGGCCAGCGAGAGCATATCCTTCGGGGTGGCGCTGCCGTAGATGATGCGGGTCATCAGGCGCTCGATGTCAAAAACACCGGTCAGGCTTTCGATGATATCGGCGCGGCCGACGTTGTCCTGCACCAGCTTTTCCACGCTTTCCAGCCGGCGGTTGATCTCTTTCACATCCACCAGCGGCTGTTCGATGGTGCGGCGCATCAGACGCTTGCCCATGGCGGTGGAGGTCTCGTCCAGGACCCACAGCAGCGTACCTTTCTTTTCGCGGCCGCGCATGGTCTCGGTCAGTTCCAGATTGGCACGTGCCACACCGGAAAGCTGCATATACTGGTTCTGGCTGTAATTTTCGATGGTTTTCAGCCGCTCCATGCCGTGCTTCTGGGTCTCTTTTAAGTACGCGAGCAGGCCGGTGACGGCGCACAGCACCGGCAGGCAGTTTGCCACGCCGGCAGAGGCCAGCAGCGCCGCGCCGAACTGCTCTTCGGCGGCGCGCATGACGGCGGCAGGCTCGTAGGTCTCCTCCGTCATCACTTCGGCGGAGCAGCCCAGCTGACGCTTCATGTAAGCGGTGACGGCAGTGCAGTCCAGCAGGACGGGGTTGAAGATGACCTCGCTGGGCCAGAAGCGGCCAAGCTCGGCAAGCAGGGCGTTCCGGCGTTCCTCTGCCGGAATGACCGTGGTGCGGATGACGCCGGTGGAAACGTCCGCAAAGCAGACGCCTCCCTCGCCTTCCTTCGGCAGCCAGATGCTGGCGATATAGTTGTTGCGGTCATCCCGCAGCATGCTGCTTTCGATCACAGTGCCCGGGGTGATGACGCGGATGACGTCCCGCGTGACAAGCCCTTTGGCCAGCGCGGGATCCTCCATCTGCTCGCAGATGGCCACCTTATAGCCCTTGGCGATCAGCCGTGCCACATAGCTTTCGTAACTGTGGAACGGCACGCCGCACATGGGGGCGCGCTCATCCAGACCGCAGTTGCGGCCGGTGAGGGTCAGCTCCAGCTCCCGCGAGACGAGGATGGCGTCATCGAAAAACATTTCGTAAAAATCGCCCAGCCGGAAGAACAGGATGTGATCCTTATGCTGCTCTTTGATTTTGAGATACTGCTCCATCATGGGGGAAAGATCCGCCATGGTGCTTCACCGCCTTGTAAAAAATTATGGGATATAAAACCCGAAAAGGAGTTGCCGACGGCTACTGCGCGGCAACTCCGGTGTGGTCCGAAAAACGGCCCGTTCTTGCAGGCTGCGCCTTAGTGGCAGCCGCCGCAGGTGGAGCAGCTGCCGGTGCAGCCGTGGGGCTCTTCCACCAGCAGGGGGTCCTCGCCGTTGCAGGCAGCGGTGATGATGGCGTTGATGTAGGCCAGAACGGTATCCATGCCGGACTTGGCCTCGTTGTAGTTGACCATGCAGGGGTTCTCCATGATGGAGGTGTACATCTCGCTCAGCTTGCGGTTCAGGGCTTCCGTCTTGGCGGGATCGGCATTTTCGTCAGCCATGGCCTGCTGCAGCTCCAGCTTGACCAGATTGAACTCGCCGATGGCGTCCTGCAGGCTCATGTCCTCGTCGTTCTGCTGGCGGGCATGGGCATAGTACAGATACGCCTCCTCTTTCTGCAGCTGAGCGGCGGCTTCCTTAAACATGGTGATAGCGTCCATTATGATAAATCTCCTTCGATTTTATTATTTTGATGATTCCTGTCCGGATGAACTTATCCGGATTTTTGATCGCTGTACGCTGCTCCGTCAGCGGAGCAGGCCTTTTTGTCCGGCCGCAGAAGTCTGCCTGCCGGTTCTTTTTATTATAACACAATCCGCTGTATTTTTGCAGCTTTTTTGCCGAAAGTTTGCAGAATTTACGCAGGTTTGCGACAAAACCGCAGCGGCTGCGCTTTTCGCTTACGCCAGCTCGCCCGTCAGCATGGAAAGCCGCGCACCTGTGATGCGCACCTGCGCAAACCGGCCGGGCAGCGCCTGCACGTCCGTGCCTTCCGGCGCGGTGAACTGCACCAGAGTGTTGTCGTCCATGCGTCCGGCAAGGCTGCCGGCGGCACGGCCCTCGCCCTCCACCAGCACGCGCTGCACACTGCCCACGCGGGCGTGCATCATGGGCTCCAGCAGCTCCTCCTGCTGCTTCTGGATGGCGGCGATGCGCTGCGCCTTTTCCTCGTAGGGGGTGGGGTCCGGCAGGGCCGCCGCCTTGGTGCCGCCGCGTTTGGAGTAGATGAAGGTGAACAGCTGCATATACTTCACCTCGCGCAGCAGCGAAAGCGTCTCTTCAAAATCCTCCTGCGTCTCGCCGGGGAAGCCGACGATGATATCGCTGGAGAAGGTGACGCCGGGCAGCTTTTTGCGGGCGTAACCGATCAGCTCCAGATACTGTTCGCGGGTATAGTGCCGGTTCATCTCTTTCAGGATGCGGTCGCTGCCGCTCTGCACCGGCAAGTGCAGATGGGGCGCCAGATGCTCGGGATGGGCAGCGATGGTGTCGATGAGCTTATGGGTGGCGTCCTTGGGATGGCTGGTCATAAAGCGGAGGATGTAGTCCCCCGGCACGGCGCAGAGCTGTTCCAGCAGGTCGGAAAAATCCACCTGCTCCTCCAGCCCCTTGCCGTAGCTGTTGACGTTCTGGCCCAGCAGCGTGATCTCCCGGTAGCCGGCCTCCACAAGAGAACGGAATTCCCGCAGCACGTCCTCCGGTCTGCGGCTGCGCTCGCGCCCGCGCACATAGGGCACGATGCAGTAGCTGCAGAAATTGTCGCAGCCATACATGATGGGAATGAACGCCTTGAAGCCGGAGCCGCGCACGGCGGGCAGATCCTCCACGATGTCGGTACGCTCGTTGGGACGGCACAGCAGCCGCTTGCCGCTGGACAGCTTTTCGTACAGAAGCTGCGGCGCGAGGTCGATGGAGTTGGGGCCGAAGGTCAGATCGACAAAGGGATAGCTTGCGCGGAATTTTTCCACCACGTCCTCCTGCTGCACCATACAGCCGCACACGGCGATGATGAGCCGGGGGTTCTTCTGCTTGAGCTTCTTCAGCGCGCCGATGTTGCCGAACACCCGCTGCTCTGCGTGCTCGCGCACGGCACAGGTGTTGAAAATGATGAGATCGGCATCCTCCGTGGTGTCGGTGGAGGCAAAGCCCACCCCCGCCAGCACACCACGCAGCTGCTCGCCGTCGTTGACGTTCTGCTGGCAGCCGAAGCTGTGCAGATACAGCCGGGGCTGCTCGGGGTAATATTCCAGAATGCGGCGCGCAAGCTCCACATCCGGATGATAATTCACATATTGTACGTTGTTCTGCACGCTGTTCTCCTTAGGTTTCTGTATAATGTGATCCGATAGCGCAAAGGCCGCGCACCGCTGTTTTCTCCCGTTTTTCCGGGGTGCTGTTTCAGAACAATTCAGTATAACATATTTTTGCTTCAAGGTAAACCGTCTGACGCAAAATTCCATGGTTTCTCACTGACGTAAAATTCCATGGTTTCTCCGGTAAAACCGGAAGCCTGCCCTCCGCAGGGCTGCGCCGTTCTTTTTTCTTCCGCAGTATACGGTTTTGTTGCCTGCCGCCGCACAAAAAGCAATGCCGGCGTATTTTCTTTTTGCACGCGACCTGCTATAATGTACACAAACGCTCATCGCCCGACCAACCGATCTATGTAAAGGAGAAACACTATGAACAGCACCGAACGTGTCCGCAACGTCATTCTCGGCAAGCCCGTCGACCGCCAGCCCATTTACGGCTGGGTCGCCGCCAATCTGGAACAGCCCATCACTGAAAAATGGGGTTCTGTTGCCGCCTTTGAGGACCATTACGAATTTGACATGGCCCATATCTTCGGCGGCCCCGGCGCCTACGATGAAAAACTTCTGGAGAAAATGCGCGCCGAAAACGAGGAGCTGACCCCGGATCTGCTGCTGGATGTGGAGCTTTTCACCGATCCCGACAACCACGAAGATTATAAGAACATCGAAGAATCCGTCCGCTTCCACAAACAGCGCGGCCGCTTCTGCTATGTGCAGACCCCCGGCTTTTTCGAGCCCTTCAACGGTGTTTTCGGCATTGAAAACCATCTGCTGTATCTGGCCATGTACCCCGACGAGCTCAACGAGCTGTACCGCCGTCAGGCCGAGTGGACCCTGCGTTTCATCGACCGCTGCGTGGAGTGCGGCGTGGACATGATCCATTTTTCCGACGACTGGGGCAGCCAGAACAGCCTGCTGTTCAACCCCAGGCTTTGGTGGGAGATCATCTACCCGCACATGAAAAAAGTGGTGGACTACGCCCATTCCAAGGGGATGTTCGCCAGCCTGCACTCCGACGGCTGCGTGGCCAGCGTTGCGGACGGCATTGCGCAGATCGGCTTTGACGTGGTGCACCCCTGGCAGGAAAACGCCGGCATGGGCCACGACCTGTACCTGGAAAAATACGCCGACAAATTCGCCATTCTGGGCGGCATCTGCGTGCAGTCCGCCATCGGTCTGCTGCCGCAGGACAAGCTGGGCGAGGAGATCCGCCGCGTGTTCGGCAATCTGCGCGGCAAGCGCTGGATCTGCTGCACCTCTCACTTTGTGCAGGAGCACTGCTCCATCGAGGATCTGACCTACGCGTACGACCTGATCTACAAGCTGGCGCGGGAATGATGCCACCCCGGAAAGGCATGGTGAAGCATGAGTGACATCGGCCATCCGGCGCGCACGGCCAAGGCGGATATGCTGAACAGCTGTCCGGTTTTTCAGAACACCGTGACCTGCCGCCAGCTCTACACCCCCGAAGTCGACCTCTCCGGACTGCATTTTCACGAATTCATCGAGGTGAGCATCGTCACGGAGGGCTGCGGCATCCATCGTGTGTTCAACAGCGCCACCGAATGCCGTAAGGGTGACATTTATATTTTGAACACCGGCGTACCGCACGGGTATTTTGCCGCAAGCGAAACGGAGTGCCCCACCGTCTGCAATCTGCTGTTTGACGCCAAGGACTGGTTTGACGGTGCCGAGGTCCGTCCGGACGATCCGCATTTCTGCTACGGTGTGTTCAAAAACAATCCGCCCTTTTCCTATGCGCTGCTGGCCCCGGGTGTTCTGGACGAGGTGATGCGGCTGTACGGCGCCATCGCACAGGAGGCGGCCGCCCGCCGTCCGGACTGGTTTGCCGCCATCCGCGCACACATGACGCTGCTGCTCATCACGGTGGAGCGTTATGTCAACTGCGCCGAGCAGACCGTCTTTACCCACAAAAACTGGTTCACCGTCTCCGCTGCCGTGCAGATGGCGGCGGAACACATCGGCGATGCCGACATGACGCTCGGCACCATTGCGCAGTCGCTGAACATCAGCAAGTCACACCTCAGCCGCCTGTTCCGTCAGGTCACCGGCACGGCTTTTTCCGAACACATGCAGCGCATTCGCGTGCTGCGTGCCTGCCGCCTTTTGAAAGAGACCGATCTTTCCAACGCCGAAGTCGCACAGGCCTGCGGCATGCGGGATGTACAGACTTTCTACGATCTTTTTAAGGAAAACACCGGTATGACGCCGCACAAATTCCGCGCGGCGCAGCGGCAGACGGACACGGCATTGCAGAGCACCTGCGTTCCGGCGCTGCTGGAGGATATTTCGCAGGCGCTGCAAAAAGGCCAGAGCCGCGAGATGGAAGCCGCCGTTCAGCTGGCGCTGCGGCAGGCTGTTCCTGCGGCGGACGTTCTTCGTGACGGCCTGCTGAAAGGCATGGACGCCATCGGCCGGCGTTTTCGGGAAAACACCATTTACATCCCGGAGGTTCTTCTCGCCTCCCGCGCAATGGACCGCGGCCTGCAGCTGCTGCGGCCGTTTCTGGTCGGTTCCCCGGCCGCAGCCCGCGGACGGGTGTGCATCGGTACCGTGCAGGGAGACCTGCACGACATCGGCAAAAATCTGGCGCGGATCTTTCTGGAGAGCAAAGGGCTGGAGGTCATCGACCTCGGCGTGGACGTCTCGCCGGAGACCTTTATCCGCACTGCCCTGGAAAAAGACTGCAAACTGATCTGCTGCTCCGTTCTGCTGACGACGACCATGGACGCCATGGCCGAGGTGGTACGCTGTGCCGAGCGCACCGGCATGCGCGAACGGTTTCGCATTCTTGTGGGCGGCGCCCCCGTCACCAAGGCCTTCTGCCAACAGATCGGCGCCGACTATTTCGCCCCCGACGCCGCTGCCACCGCCGAATATGCCGCCGCCCTCTTTTCCTCCGACGCATGAAAGCCATTTTCTGCACAGGTATTTTCGCGCCAAACGCGCAAAACAAGCATTCTCATAATAAGCGCAAGCAAAACCAGCGGCGCCCGCGTTTGGGACGCCGCTGGTTTTTTCGGTTTTTATGCAGTTTTGGTCATACACACAGGCGCGCTGCGCCGACCGCTTCCTGCTCATTTTTTCAGCATCTTTTTCAGATACCGGCCGGTGTAGCTGGCGGGGTTGGCCGCCACCTCCTCCGGCGTGCCTTCGGCAACGATGGTACCGCCGGCGTCGCCGCCTTCGGGACCGATGTCGATGATGTGGTCCGCCCGTTTGATGAGGTCGAGGTTGTGCTCGATGACCACGATGGTATTGCCGGCATCCACCAGTTTTTCCAGCACATGCACCAGCTTGTGTACGTCTGCGGTGTGCAGACCGGTGGTGGGTTCATCCAGCACGTACAGGGTGCGCCCGGTGGAAACGCGGGCCAGCTCCAGCGCCAGCTTGACGCGCTGCGCCTCGCCGCCGGAAAGGGTCGTGGCGGGCTGCCCCAGCTTGATGTAGCCCAGACCGACGTCTGCCAGCGTCTGGATCTTGCGCTTGATCTTGGGAACATTTTCAAAGAACACCAGCGCCTCGTCCACCGTCATTTCCAGCACATCGTAAATATTTTTACCCTTATAGCGCACCTCCAGCGTTTCGCGGTTATAGCGCGCGCCCTTGCACACCTCGCAGGGGACGTAAACGTCCGGCAGAAAGTGCATTTCGATGGTGATGATGCCGTCGCCTTCGCAGGCTTCGCAGCGGCCGCCCTTGACGTTGAAGGAGAACCGCCCCGGCCCGTAGCCGCGCATTTTTGCGTCCTGCGTCTGGCTGAACAGAGTGCGGATGTCGTTGAACACGCCGGTGTAAGTGGCGGGGTTGGAGCGCGGCGTGCGCCCGATGGGCGACTGGTCGATGCCGATGATCTTGTCCAGATGCATCACGCCGTCGATGCGGTCGTGGAAGCCCGCACGGGCCTTGGCGCCGTTGAGGTCGTGCGCCAGCTGTTTGTACAGGATCTCGTTGACAAGGCTGGATTTGCCCGAGCCGGAGATACCGGTGACGCAGATGAATTTGCCCAGAGGAAAGTCCACCGTGACGTGCTTGAGGTTGTTTTGCGTAGCGTTGACCACCGTCAGCTTTTCGCCGCTGCCGGCGCGGCGCACCGCGGGCACGCCGATCTTTTTGGCGCCGGAGAGGTACTGGCCGGTGATGCTTTCCGGCACGGCCATGATGTCGGCAGGGGTGCCGCTGGCCACCACGCGGCCGCCGTGAACGCCCGCACCGGGGCCGATATCCACCACATAGTCCGCGCTGCGGATGGTGTCCTCGTCATGTTCCACCACGATGACGGTGTTGCCCAGATCGCGCAGGCGGCACAGCGTGGCGATCAGCTTGTCGTTGTCCCGCTGGTGCAGGCCGATGCTGGGCTCGTCCAGAATGTACAGCACGCCCATCAGTGCACTGCC
>CAZYRD010000090.1:0-1049 GCA_964649475.1 uncultured Faecalibacterium sp. | reverse complement strand
GCTGGCTTTCGCCGCCGGAAAGCGTGGACGACGCGCGGGAGAGGGACAGGTATTCCAGACCGACATTTTTCAAAAACGTCAGCCGGCTTCTGATCTCTTTCAGGATCAGGTCGCCGATCTGCCGTTCGCGTGCGGTCAGCGGCATGACATCCAGAAACTCCAGCGCGTCGCGGATGCTCATATCCGTAAATTCGGCGATGTTTTTGCCCGCGACCGTGACCGCCAGCGAAGTGGCCTTCAGGCGGTGCCCGTGACAGTCGGGACACTCCATGCCGGACATGACCAGTGCGATCTCATCCTTCATCCAATTGGAGGTGGTCTCGCGGAAGCGGCGCTCCAGATTGTTGACGATGCCCTCAAACTCCACACGGTACTGCGAGCTGCCGAACTCCTTTTCGCGGTGCACCTCAATGCGTTTGCCACCGGTGCCGTACAGCAGGGCGTCCATGCCGGCCTTGGGAATGTCCTTCAGCGGGGTGTCCAGCGTAAAGCCGTATTCCTCACCCAGTGCCTTATAGTACATCTCGCAGGTGGCGCCCTCCACATAATACCAGCCGCTGGCTTTGATGCCTTTTTCGCGGATGGAGAGGTTTTTGTTCGGCATGATGAGCTCGGGGTCCACCTTCATGAACACGCCCAGACCGGTACAGGTCTCACAGGCGCCGAAGGGGTTATTGAAGGAGAACATGCGCGGCGAAAGCGCATCCATGCTGACGCCGTGCTCCGGGCAGGCGTAGTTCTGGCTGAACTCCATCATCTCGCCGCCGATGACGTCAATGCGCACAAGACCGTCCGCAAGGCCCAGCGCCGTTTCCAGACTGTCGGCCAGACGGCTGCGCACCTCGCCGCTGATGACCAGACGGTCCACCACGATCTCGATGTTGTGCTTGATATTTTTCTCCAGCTTGATCTCTTCATCCAGATCGTACACGTTTCCGTCGACGCGTACACGGACAAAGCCGGAGCGGCGCGCGCTTTCCAGCTCTTTCTGATGGGTGCCCTTTTTGCCGCGCACGATGGGCGCGAGGATCTGGAACCGGGTACGTTCC
>CAZYRD010000089.1:5822-9589 GCA_964649475.1 uncultured Faecalibacterium sp. | reverse complement strand
TCGGGCGCCGTAGACAGCGTGAACCACGCGTAAGTCGCGGACACCATCATGATGCTGGCTACCAGAACCATGGCGATCGCGGCCATCAGTTTTTTCCGAATAGAGCGATATTCGGAATTGGATTTAACCATTTTTAATCATTCCTTTCTCAAAATTTACCAAAAAATGTTTTTCTTTCTGCCGGTCGGCAGAAAAATTTATGCTTTCACGGGGGTTGCGGGCGGGAGTGTCGCCCCCTTGCCCCATGTAACATACCATTGTGTGCGCGTTTTGCGCGCGTTTGCCGGTTTTTACCGGGTCACGCCGGGTCTTGCCGGGGGTTATCCTCCTATGCCCCAGCTTTGCAGCAGGTTCTGCAGGCCGCCGGTCCCGGTTTCGCCTTCGGCGTCATCCCAGAAGATCAGCTTATCCCACAAACGGTCCCAGAAGCTTTCCTCCTCTTCCATGCTTTCCTCCACAAGGGCGTACTGCATGTTCAGGCCGAAATGCCCGCCGATCAGCTCGTCGGTACAGTCGGGGTCGTCGCCTTCCAGCCATGCCACTATGGTGTATTTGTGCACATCCATGGGCGCCATGCCGGTGCGGCTGCCTTCGGCAACGGTGGCCTCGTTGATAAACGGCTGCGTCACCACGCGGTAATAGGTAAACCCATTCACCTGCGCTATGGGCTGCAGCTGCGAAGCGTCCCTTGCAAGGTTCATGACCGGCACGCCCATATAGCCGTACTGGTCGTTGCCGAACTCCGGCACCGCCTGCACCGAACCGTCGGGTTTGGCTTCGGCGTACAGGGTCATCTGTCCGTCTTCGAAGGCCATGACCCAGATCGCCTTTGAGACCCCGAGGCTTTCGCCCACCACCTGCAGCTGCCATTTATAGTCAACGGTGCTTTCGCCCTCGTTGCGCAGAAAGTAGGTGTAGGCAAAGTACCCCGCCCCGTTGTGCTGGCCCTCGTATTCGTCAATGTCCGCCTGAATGCCGGAAATGGAGATGCAGGGCACGTCCACGGCGGGTTCGGCAAACAGATTGGGCATGGGCTGGGCGAAATCCGACGTGGAGCTGAGGAGGAAGCCCTCCTTGAAAAGCCCGTCCGACAGGTTGATGGTGAAATAGCCGCGCATCTGGCTGATCAGCGACATGGCCGTCAGCGCCGCCAGCAGCAGCGCCGCCGAGCCCAGCAGCCACCAGATGCCCTTGCCGCCGAACAGCCATTTTAAAAACTGCCGGAAGCGGGGTTTATCGAAATACAGGCCCATTGTGGAGGCGGTGGTCTCGAACTCGTACTTGCTGCGGATGCCCGCGGCGCGGAGCTCCTTACGCAGCTTTTTGCGTCCGGCCTTAATCTCCCTGACCTGCGCCCGCGTCAGCACAACGCCGCCGCGGGTTTTGCGGAATAGCTTGAACCGTGGTTCCCGCTCGGCCACGGCACCCTTGGGGGCGCTCATTTCTGCGCCCTCACGATGGCGTCACGGATCATGTCGTCTTCGGGCATCTGCGCGCCGGTACACGGTCCGCAGACGGCTTCGACGCCGGCGGCAAACAGCTGTTTTTTGACGCGGACGTTTTCGGCCCCGCTTGCCATGACGGAAAAGCCCCAGGTTTTCAGCATCGGGACGGTATCGGCAAGCTCGGGCTGCTCGCACAGCTCCGGCGCAAGCCGCAGCCGGCGGAAGCCAAACGCTTTCAGGGTCTCCGGCTCCCAGCTGTCGGGGTGGAAATTGTCCAGCACCAGCTCGATGTCGTTGCGCAGGTAACGGGTGATGTTTTCCTGCACGCCCTTGCCGGCGTTTTTCAGCGCGGATTCCGAGATGGTGAGCATGAGAGAGGCTTTGTCGATGGGCTGATCCTCGAACAGCTGCGCAAAGTCTTTCAGGTAGCTGTTCTGGTCGTATATTTCATCCGGCACCTGCAGCAGCAGCTTTTTTTCGCCCACGCGGCAGTTGCGCAGCCGCAGCAGGGTGTCGGCGGCCTCGTAGAGGAAGTAGAAGGTCACGTCTTTGACAAGGCCGATGTTGCGCAGCATGGACGCCACATCGGCGATGCGCTCCACCTCGCCCGGGCGGTCCAGAATACCGGAGAACCAGGGGGTGGCCTCGTAGCCGAGGATCTCGTTGTTCGGCGCGCCGTGGATGGGCCGGTAGGACAGGCCCATATTGCGGTCGGGGGCGCGCTCGACCAGCGGGATGGTTTTGGGAATGGTAAGGGTGTAATGTATGTATTTGAGATAGACGGAACGGCACTGCTCGATGCTGGCGTTGAGCACGGCGATGAGCTCCGGCGACCACATGGTGCCCGCCTGCGCACAAAGCTGCTCGACGGCTTCATCGAAGGGGCTTTCCGACCGGGTGCCGGAGGCCAGCGCGTCCAGCTCCTTTGCAAGGCCGACGATCTGCGCGACGGGGCTGATCTCGTGGCCCTTGCGGCCGTCGGGATACCCGCTGCCGTCCCAGCGTTCCATATGCTGCTGACAGCTTTCGCGGATCATCAGCCACGGGATGTTGTCCGTAGGCTGTTCCTCGGTATAGCCATCTTTCTTCCAGAAGCGGGAGCGCGCCGTCTGCATCTGCAGGTTTGCCACCAGAAGGCGGCCGTCGGTGGTGTATTTGCGGAAGAGCTGTTCCTCTTCCTCCTTGAAGTCCGGCTGCCGCAGCTGGTACTCCGGCGGGACCAGAGCCTTGCCCAGCTGGTGATACATGCCGCATTTATATACAGTATCCGCATAGCGGCCGTACATGCGGTCACGGCCCTCCTGCGTCTGTTTACCGAAAGGCATCGAGCACGCCTGGACGTACAGCTCCCGGGCATAGGCTGCCACACGGACGGACTGCTGCCGCACCTGCGGCACCAGCGCCTTGAAGGCAGCGTCCCAGGTGTCGTATTCCACTCGTTTCCACTTCTGTTCTGCCACGGTCATTTCCTTTCTTACGGGTCATCCGCCGCTGCGGACGGTTTTATTCCAGCATATCCACCAGATCTTCGTTGATCCCGACGGCATCCTCGGCGATGTCATATTCCACCAGAGGCGTGACGTCCTTGTTGATCCTGCGGCGCACGATCAGCTGAATGATGATCAGCACCACAAACAGCAGGTTGAGCGCAACGCTGCCGATACAGATGAGCAGGACGACGGTGCTGTCGTTCCATGCAGGCTTCCACTTTGCGGCGTCATCCATCTGCACCAGTTTTTTCTGCAGTGCTTCCTGCCGCTTTTGCAGATTTTCCACAGCACTGTCCACAGCGCCCTGATCGCCGCTGTTCAGCTGGGCCTGCGCCTCTTCCAGCGCCTGCACATAATTCTTCCACGCGCGCTTTACCCGGTTGGGGCGCTCCATTTCGGGAGCGGCGTCCAAAGCCTCCTGCAGCGCGGTATAATCCATGGGCACCAGCGCATCCATGGCGTCCTCCAGTGTTTCGGAGGCGGCATGTATCTCGGTCTGGTTCTTGCTGCTCAGCTGTTTGATGGCGTTGGTCAGCGCAGCTTCCACCGGCGCCCAGGACTCGTTGGTATACTCGTGCTCTACCAATGCACGGGCTTCTTCGATCTCCTCCATCAGCTCGGTGACGTCCACAGTGACCTGTGTGCCCACCGTATCACCGGTGTTCTGTCCGCTGTTCGAGGCAGACGTGCTCTGGCTTTTGGATGCGGAGGAGCTTTTGGAAGAGCTTCCCTTGGAAGATGAGGAATCCTTTTTGGAGGAACTATCCTTGGAGGAAGAGGAATCCCTGGAAACGGAGCTGCCGCCCCCAGAGGAATTTGATGCGGATGCGGA
>CAZYRD010000089.1:0-5722 GCA_964649475.1 uncultured Faecalibacterium sp. | reverse complement strand
GCGGAAGCGGAATCCGAATTTCCGGAGGACGAAGATGCATCTTCGGTACGCACGGTCACAGTGTGTTCGACGCTTTGCTTCGCGCCTGCAGCACTGCTGCCCGGAGCAGTGACCGCATACGCAAACTTCACCTTGAAACTGCTGCCGCGCGCTGCCTCTTCGCTCAACACAACAGTGACCTTGATATCTGCACTGCCGCCGGACGGGCTGTCGGAATAGAAAAACGCAACGCCTTCTTTTACATCATCGCCCGTATCGGGGTCTTCCACCAGCCCCTTCATGCCTGTAAGGGATGCCTTGTAGCTTGCTTTTTTAATAAAAGACGAATCCGAAAACGTAATGGTTCCCTCCACGGCAACCGCCTCCGGAACCGAAAACGTTACGACGGCCTCTGTACCGGGATCCGTCACCACGACCTCCGCGCTGGCCGATGGCGCCATCACCACCGTCAGCACGACGGTCATCGTCAGTATCAGAGCCTTTTTCAGACCCCCGGAACTCAACTTCATAAAAACCTTCCTGTCTTACGCACAGCGGCCTCAGCTGCCGCTTCTCACATACTTGGTGCAGATCGTCTCTGCATCGGCGGCGGTAACGCCGTCCTTCTGATTGGCGTCTGCCGCAAGCAGCGCATTGCCTTCCAGCGTCATAGAGCCGTTTGCATAACAGGCGATAAGATGTGCATCGGCGGCGTCGACCTTGCCGTTGGCATTGACGTCACCCAGCAGAATGATGGTATATTTCTTTTCGGCAGTGACCTTGTCGACAGCATTTCCCGCCGTCATCACCATGACCGTTCCGTTGACCACATACCCATTCACAGCGCCTTCAAAGGAAAATTCGATAGCTTCGGGATTGCTCGTGGCCATCATGGTCTGGTTTTTCATATCGGCTGTTGTGATGCCGGACACGGCTACGTCCAGATACAGGGTCTTTGCCTCTTCGTTGACCGTGGCCCCGTTCAGAGCGCCCTCCGTTTTGAATCCGGGAGAGATCTCCTGTCCGTCCTCGCCTGTAAACGAGGGTGTTTTGATGGGGTTCAGCGAATAGACATAGCCGCCGGCGACCTCTTCCACCACCACTTCATAGCCATCCGGTGCAATGGGGCGGTACTTGCTGGTCAGCTTGCTGTGCGAAAACAATGCGCCGCCGCCGACAAGTCTGATCTTGTAGCCGTTCAGATTCACACGGTTGTAGCCGGAGAACATGACCGCTGCTTCCAGATCCACATTGCCGTTCAGTTTTATGGCGCTGTTGAAGGTGATGACGCAGCCGTCCGACGCTTTGTCAAACGCAGCCTGTACGTCCGGAGCCGGGTCGTCACCATTCACCAGCACCGTGGCAACCACATCACCCGAATACTTGGATATGGTGATACTGCTGTCCGCCGCATTTGCGGTGAAAAGCTCCGCATACGAAAACAATATACAGAAAGCGGCCAGCAGGCAGGCCATCCGCTTCCGGAAAACCTTTATATTCATATGTATGTTCCTTTCCTGACGTTCCGTGCGGCTTTACCAACGGATGTGCCGATAAAGCTGCGAAGCATTCTTCCGAAAAAGGCAACGGCGGCGGTGAGCGGGGTATTTTTGCATATACTGCGTCTGCGGCCACCGGTTCCCGGTGCCGCCCGCTTTGCCAAGCCCTTGTTAAAACCTTTTGTTGTATAGCTTGGATAGTTTACCAGTTTGAAGATAGCACATTTCACAAGTTATTTCAACCCTTTTGTTTGGTGGAAACATTAACCATAGTCGCCCCCCCGATGTCACAATTTTATCACAAATTTTTAACTTTTTTGTAATATTTTTTCTCTGAAATCACGCTTCACAGCGGTGCAAAAGCTGTCACATCAACACGCAATCATATCGTTATGCGTATATTTCCACCGAACTTATACATCCGGCAAAAACGCTGCCTGTTCCGTCATATTTCCTGTTGCATTTTTTTACAGGATGTGGTACCCTCGCATTAAGGTGTATTTTGCCGCAGCCGGAGATCTCCGGCCGTGCTTCAAAAACCGAAAAGGCGGGCCAATTCTGCGGCGTCCGCCCGTACCGCAACAGCCGGCTGCCGCACCGGCGGGTGAATTTATGTCAAGAGCCGAACTTGCCCGGCAGGCATTTGAAGAATGCTGCTCTCCCCAGACCACGGTACGCTACGGCGTTAAGCGCGGCGCACCTTTCTGGAACGTGGAATCCACCATGTTCATGTATGTGCCCGCCTTCCATTTTACCGCCATCCGCGACTGCCGACGCTATCTGTACAAAGCGGTGGACGAAAACGGCGGCGTACACACCTTTGAAGCCGACGACTGCTGCGCGCTGCTGACCCCCATCTGGGCCGGGCTGCCGGAAGGCGTTGTGCAGCTGACCGTGACCGCGCTGCGGCCGGACGGCAGCGAATACGCCCTTGTGGGCGCCCGCACCTTCTTCAGGCTGGCCACCTTTCCGGAGGAGACCCCGCCGGCGGTGTGCTCCTATTCCGAAAGCGCCATCAAGGCGTACAAGTACGCCATGTCGCAGAGCTTTATCCAGCACTGGCTGAAGTATGGCACGCCGGATCCCTCTTACGACCTGAACACCTATCCCAGCAAGATGATCGGCGCGCTGGTGGGGGCAATGCTCTCCTACGCCCGCCTTTGCCCGGAGGACGCGGGCGACGCCATGAAGGTGGCGGCGAACGCAGCGGACTACCTGATGAGCATTACCCCCCGCGGCGATGATCCGCTGGCAGACCTGCCCCCCACGTACTATCTGGATTTCTGTCCCGATCCGGAAAAGTACAACGTGATCACCCCCAACTGGCACGCCGCCGAAGCCCACATGGGCACCATGATGATGATCTACCCCGCCCGCGGCGGTCAGCTGTATCTGGACATGGAGCAGGCCACCGGCAACCCGGTGTATCTTGAAGAGGCGCTGAAGATCGGCCGGTACTACCTGAACACGGTCGAGCCCAACGGCAGCTGGTATCTGGTGCGCTCCTGCAAAACCGGCGAGCCCCTCACCCCCAACTACATCTCCCCCATGGACAGCGTCGTGCCGTTCCTTTCCGCACTGTACAAGCGTACCGGCGACGAGTGCTGGAA
The DNA here is from genome assembly GCA_964649475.1 of uncultured Faecalibacterium sp. Classification (GTDB taxonomy): domain Bacteria; phylum Bacillota; class Clostridia; order Oscillospirales; family Ruminococcaceae; genus UBA1762. Next base: position 2,634 of record CAZYRD010000089.1, on the reverse strand, counting down.
GCCGCTGTGCGAAAACGCGGTGAACTACGCCATCCGCACCCAGCTGACCACCTACAACTGGGAGGGCCAGTTTGAGGACAGCCCTTTGTCCACCAACTACATGAACCTGACCCATTTCAGCGCAGTGGCGCTGGCCCGCCATTTTGCGGAGTTTTACGCCGACGACCCCGAGCGCATTGAGCTGGCCAAGGAGCTGATGCGCTTTGCCGAGGATCAGTTCGTGATCTGGAAGCGGCCGTATCCGTGGCTGCACGCCGCGCCGGACAACGGCGAACCGTACGACCCCTCCATCTGGCACACCCCCTGTGCGCTGGAGCAGTACGGCTGGTACGTGCCTATCGATTCCTCCACCGCCGCCGTGGCAAACGGCTTCTTTGCCCTGTACAAGGCCGGCTGCGGCGATCTGTACCTGGCCAAGGCCCTTGCCCTCGCCGACCAGCTGACGCGGGTCCAGCACGAGGACGGAAAGATCCCCACCCACTGGATGAACACCGAGGACGCCGAAAAGAACTTCTGGTTCAACTGCATGTTCTACAGCTGCCGCACCCTGGAGGAGCTGTCCGGCTACCAGTACACCGAACTGTAAAACTATCTCACGGCCTACCGATTTACCGTTCAAAAGCTTCGGTCCGAAACAGAAAAACACCACATAAGCAATGAAAAACCGGCCTGTGATAAGCTCACGGGCCGGTTTTTTGTCGTATATTGAACGGACGGTTCTGTCCATCACAGTCCCAGAAACGTGCCGGTTTCGTTTCCTTCGGCGATATTTTTGGCGCGGTAGAAGATATTGACGTAGCGCAGCGCGTTGAAGCGCTTGCCGCTTTTTAACTGATAGACGCGGCTTTCCCAGTACAGGTTGACCTTGTTGCGGCCCAGCACGGTAACGGCGGTCAGTTTGTCAAACGGCAGCACGGCGGGCAGACCCTCCACGGGGGCAAGGTCCTCCAGCTCGATGCGGTCGCCGTACAGCGCAACGTGCACCTGTTTCTGCAGGTCCTTCTTGCTCTTGTACAGATTCACCTGCGAAAGATCCGCCACATCCCGGTACAAAGGCTGCTCTGTATACTGACGGGTGTCCAGCGCATTGACAAAGCCGCACTGGTAATCGTACCAGTCCGCCACAAAGCGGTAGGGGAATTCAAACCCGACGCCCTGCAGCTCCTTGGTGGGCAGATACCGGATCTGCCTGCCGCATTTTTTGCAGGCGATGATATCGCCGTGGCTCTCAAATTCGGAAAGGCCGCAGTACGGGCAGACGTACATGGCGCGTTCCATGTATTCAGCCTGCTTTTTGTGGCAGAACTCTGCATCCGCCACGGCCTCGTCCACCCACAGCTCCCGGTTCAACAGCTCGTACAGCTCCTGCTCGGAAAGAGGCAGGTACTCCTCCGGCTCGATAACGCGGCTGACGCCGGCGCGCATTTTGCCCTTGCGGGGCGCATCGCACCAGCGGGGCTGCACGCCGTAGCCGCCCTCAATGCGGAAAACGGCCAGCGGCAGCTTCAGCTTACGCACCAGCTTGGTGATGGCCGGGTTCATATAGCAGCTGCGTCCGCTGAAGGTACGGTTGCCCTCCGGCGCAAGCGCAATGGTGCCGCCCTCGCGGGCGACGCGCATGCTGTTCATCACGGCACCCACGTCGGTGGTCTGCTTCTTGATGGGAATGGGCGCCACCGCGTACTGCAGCAGACGGGAGATAAAGCCCTTGGAGAACAGATCCTCGCTGGCGATGTAGTACACCGGACCGCGGAAAGCCAGCCCCACAAAGAACTGGTCAAAAGCCGTCTGATGGTTGAACACCACCAGATACTGCCGGTCGCCCTGCGCGGCAAATTTTTCGATCCTGACGCCGTATTTCCAGCGGGTATACGGGCCGAGTATGACGGCGGCAAGGGCGGAGATCACCGCATGCCGGGGCCTGATCCATTTTTTCTTCTTTTTCGGCTCCGTTTTTTTCACATTTTCGCGTTCCGCAACAGCCTGTGCCACTTCCCTTACCTCCGCATGTGTAAGCTTTTCAACACCCTATATCCGGTTTTATTTTATCACATTTTGTTGAACTGCGCAATTTCTCTTCACAGATTTCCCCGTTTTTTCACTCTTGTTTTTCCACACAGGGCATGCTATGCTTGTATGTGTAAGCAGAAAACGATATTCACAGCGGAGGACCGACACATGAAAGTACTGATTTTGAACGGCAGTCCGCGGGCAAACGGCAACACTGCCGCCGCCCTGCGGGAGATGGAACAGGTGTTTGAAAACAACGGGCTTGCATACGAAACGGTACAGGTTGGCCAGCTGGCCATACGCGGCTGCGTGGCCTGCGGCGCCTGCTATAAAACCGGACGGTGCGCCATTGACGACATCGTCAACGAGCTGGCTGAAAAATTTGAAGCCTGCGACGGTCTTGTGGTGGCAAGCCCTGTGTACTATGCTTCGGCCAACGCCACGCTGTCGGCATTGCTGGACCGCCTGTTTTACAGCACCCGTTTTGACAAGACCATGAAGGTGGGCGCCAGCGTGGTCTGCGCACGCCGCGGCGGGTGCTCCTCCACCTTTGACGAGCTGAACAAATACTTTACCATCAGCGGCATGCCCGTGGCCAGCAGCCAGTACTGGAACAGCATCCAC
>CAZYRD010000088.1:0-9825 GCA_964649475.1 uncultured Faecalibacterium sp. | reverse complement strand
CTCGATAGTGATAACACCGTCGCTGGAGACCTTCTCCATGGCGTCGGCGATCAGGGTGCCGACAAAGGGGTCGCCGGCGGAAACGGTGGCAACACGCTTGATGTCCTCACTGCCGTTCACCTGCTGTGCGTTGGCGCGGATGGACTCCACGGCAACAGCAACAGCCTTCTGCATACCGCGCTTGACGTCCATGGGGTTGGCACCGGCGGCCACGTTCTTCATGCCCTCGTTCACCAGAGCCTGAGCCAGGACGGTCGCAGTGGTGGTACCGTCACCGGCGGCGTCGTTGGTCTTGGTGGCAACTTCGCGCACCAGCTGAGCGCCCATATTCTCAAATGCGTCGGCCAGCTCGATCTCCTTGGCGATGGTAACACCGTCGTTGGTGATCAGCGGGCTGCCGTACTTCTTGGCCAGAACGACATTGCGGCCCTTGGGTCCCAAAGTGACTTTAACGGTATCAGCAAGGGTATCAATACCCGCCTGCAGAGCTTTGCGGGCGTCCTCGCCGTGTTTCAGCTGTTTTGCCATAATTCAAAATCTCCTTTTGCTAAAATAAATCAATGAAGATCAGTTTTCAACGATAGCCAGAATGTCGTCCAGACGGACCACAGTGTACTCCGCACCATCCATCTTGACTTCGGTGCCGACATACTTCGAGCAGATGACCTGATCACCGGCGGCAACAGTCATGGGGATAGTCTTACCATCAACCACAGCACCGGGGCCGGCAGCGATAACTTCAAAAACCTGCGGCTTCTCTTTGGCAGAGCCGGTCAGAATGATACCGCTTTTGGTGGTTTCCTCTGCTTCCACACTCTTGAGAACAACACGATCAGACAACGGTTTCAGCTTCATAATCTTGGATCTCCTATCTGAATTTGAATAAATGAACTTGTTTTAGCACTCATCAGCTTTGAGTGCTAACCATATTTTACCCCGTTTTTGAAAAAAATCAAGACCTTTTTTCAAAGTTTTTTGAAAGTTCACGATTTTGCAATAAATTTGTGTGTATTTGACACGATAAGACAAGCAGCACCTCTGTATTTACTTCGCATATGGACAATCGCCTTTTCCTTTGTTATAATGTTATAATGTAAAGTTTTTGCTTTCCGAGGATACCATACATGAAACGATATTTCTGTGCTTTTCTGGCACTTATTCTCAGCGTAACCTTATGCGGATGTTCAAAGATATATGTTTATCTGGAAGAAAAGGTCAATCCCGCGGATACCGTTGTGATATTAACCGCTTCAACACCTTCGGATTTCTCCGATCTGGACACCACCATTCTGGATAACCATCAAAGCAGCATACGGTACCGCCGCATCGCTTCTCAATCCGCTGCCGCGCAATACCGCGCATTTGAAGAAGCCGTCAATGACCCCTCCGCCGCCGCTCTGGTGGTCGAGCTTTCTTCCCGTGTATACGTACAGGCGATGGTCGAGGCTGCACGTGAACAGGCGCTTCCTCTCATCTTCTGCGGCAGAAAACCGGATCTTGCCGCGATGGATCTGTACGAAAACTGCTGGTATGTCGGCTTTGAACCCGCTTTGGCCGCAGAGCTTCAGGCTAAGCTTATTACTGACGCTTACCGTGCCGACACCCTTACCGACCAGAGCGGCGATTATAAGCTGAATGCGTTGGCTGTGATAGGCAGTGGTTCCCGCCCCTATCTTCCCGACAGTTACGCCAACTCCCTGCTGGACAATATCGAGCTGGCAGGCATCCATGTGGCTCAGGCTGCCGATCCGGTATTTGCCGCCAATGCAGATGAACTATATACAAAACTGGATGCGCTCCTTCTGCCGCAGCAGACCATTGCCGGCAACACCGATACCGTCGTTTCCGCTGAGCCGGAGGCGCCATTGACCCACACCGAGATCATTCTTTGCGGGGACACAGCTGCAACCGCCGCCGTACTGCAGCTGCTTTCCGCACTGGAGGCCGCCGCTGCTGACGAAACGCTTTCCGCTCTGGCTACGCCTTCCCGCAGATATTATGTAGCCTGTTACGGCATCAATGACGCCGTTGAGGCCGTCGTCGCAGACGGAATTCTGCTTGGTGCCGTAGGGCGGGATACCGCCGCAAGCACGAACGCCATTCTCACTCTGTGCGAAAACCTCGCCCGCAAGGAAGCCATTACCAAATACAACGATTTCCACTTTGAAGACGGCAAATACCTGATGCTTGACTATCGGGTCATTTCTGCTGAAACGGAGGCTGAATAATGACAGAATTTTACAAAAACCAGATCGTCCCTCTGACGATCACCGCCCTTTCCAGCGACGGCAACGGCATCGGACATATTGACGGAATGGCTGTTTTTGTTGCCGGCGCTGTTGTTGGAGATAAACTGGATGTAAAACTTGTCAAGCTGTGCAAAACCTACGCATTCGGCATTATCCAGAACATCCGTACCGCATCCCCTCACCGCATTGAACCGGACTGTTCCGTCTGCAGCAGCTGCGGCGGCTGCGATTTCCGCACCATGACTTATGAAGCCGAGCTGGAAGCAAAAAAAGTCTTTGTACAGGACGCTATGACCCGCCTTGGCGGTCTTGATGTCATCGTCGATGAGATCCTGCCCTCCCCCTGCGAAAACAGTTACCGAAACAAAGTACAGTACCCCGTCGCCCGTCTTGGCGATGGCAAGGTGACCGCCGGTTTTTACGCCAGCCGCAGCCACCGCGTCATTTCCTGTCCGGACTGCCGCCTGCAGCCCGCTGCACTGAACGATATCATCCGCACGCTCTGCAATCTGATGGAGCGCATGAAAATATCGGTTTACGACGAAGCCACCGGCAAAGGATTGGTGCGCCATCTTTATCTGCGGCACGGTGTGCACAGCGGCGAGGTCATGGTCTGTCTGGTGTGCAATGGCACAAAACTTCCCCGCCAGCAGGATTTTGTGGAAAAGCTTCTGCAGATGCACCCTGAGATCGCCACCGTTATTCTGAATGTCAACACCAAAAACACCAATGTTGTTACCGGAAACGAAAACATCGTCCTGTTTGGCCCCGGGTATATCCGCGACACCATGTGCGGCGTTCCCGTACAGCTGGACCCTCTTGCTTTTTATCAGATCAACACTCTTGGGGCTGAACAGCTTTACGGTGTAGCCGCACAGTTTGCCACAGAGGGCGCTGTCAAAAACGGCCTTCTGCTGGATCTGTACTGCGGTGCAGGAACGATCGGACTTTCCATGGCGGAGCGTTTTGAAAAGCTGATCGGCGTGGAAATTGTGCCGCAGGCTGTGGAAAACGCCCGTACCAATGCCGCCGCAATGGGCTTTGACGCCGATAAGGCACGGTTTATTTGCGCCGACGCCGGCAAAGCTGCCGCACAGCTTGCCGCCGAAGGCCTTGCCCCCGACGTCATTGTGCTGGATCCGCCCCGCAAAGGCTGCGATACCTCTACTCTGGACGCTGTACTGCACATGTCCCCCGCCTGCATTGTCATGGTAAGCTGCAACGCCGCCACCGCCGCCCGGGATGTCCGATACCTGACCGACCACGGCTATGCCGTGCGGAAAGTGAAACCTGTGGATATGTTCCCCCGCACAAAACATGTGGAGACAGTTTGTTTATTGTCCAAACTTAATGCAAAGCAACATATCGAGATAAACTTGGATATGGATGAGCTGTATCCGACTTTACAACAGAGATGTGCCAATATTTAAAGCTGTTGTTTTGCGGAGAACATTCGGCGGCAAGATGACAAAAATTTCCGGATTCACCGTTTGATATATGAGGGAGTTGATAAAATATCTGTCGTTTCACATTGCGCAGATGACGATTACCGTTTTGATTTTTTTACTTAATGGTATCTCATGGAAACTTGCATTTATTGAATATATAACGCTTCCGGTTTTGGGAATAAATGTCTTTCCGTATTCTGAATTCTTGTCTTTGGATAAAATAGAATTACATTTATACAGGATAAACAACGCTATGAAAATTGCACTTGCCTCGGCGCGAATTGTTGACCGAGATACAAATTATAACCTTTTACAGATGGAACGCTATATGAAAGAAGCCAAAGCAACCGGCGCAGACCTCGTGTGTTTTGGTGAAGCTTTCCTGCAGGGCTTTAATGCGCTCTCGTGGCAGTATGAAGAAGATAGGAAAATAGCATTGTCATCTTCTTCGCAGGAATTTACACAAATAAAAACGTTGACCAAAGGAATCGGTATTGATGTTTTATTTGGATATAACGAGCTCGAAGTTGATATCCTCTATTCATCCTGCGCTCTAATTTCAAACGGTGAGATCATCCATAACTACCGTCGCATTTCAAGAGGATGGAAAGAATACTCCAAAACGGATGAACACTACAAAGAGGGTTCGTCAGTTGAAGTGTTTGACTATAAAGACAAGAAATGTGTAATTGGTCTGTGCGGCGATCTGTGGGATTACCCCAAGAGATTTTCTCTTGGTGAAGACCTTCTTTTATGGCCAGTGTATGTGTGCTGGACAAAAGAAGAGTGGGAAAATGGCGGTAAGCTCGAATATGCAGAGCAAGCGAAGCTGTGTTGCGAAAATACTCTGTATATCAACTCCATCTGTGATGGTGATGCCTTTGGTGGCGCAGCTCAATTCTTCGGAGGCAAAATTCAAAGAGAACTGCCGATTCTCAATGAAGGTTTGCTTTATGTGACGATATAGATACGATTGGCATAACAAATGTACTTTCCAAAATGGAGGTAGTAAGAAAAACATCTATATTACAAATACAATAAACAAAAGAAAGGATCTTGGACTCCATGCAGTACGACCACATTTTTGACAGCAGTTCCGCCGGATCCGGAAAAGCTTTTGAGATCGAAGACAAAAACAACATCACCATTTTCTTTGAAAATGAACAGATCGTTCTGTATGCGGATACCGACGGCAATGCAGTTTTCTGCACTCACCCTTTCCGGTATACCCGGTTTGCACGCGAGGAGTTCCCTGTATGAAAAACTTAAAAATCGCCATGCTGCAGCTTCTGCCCGGCAATTCACCGGAGGAAAACCTGCAAAAAGGCCTTGACGCCTGCCGTAAAGCACAGGCAATGGGCGCAGATATCGCCCTGTTTCCCGAAATGTGGAGTGTGGGTTACGCCATCCCTGAGGACGTCGCCCTGCTGAAAAGCACAGCCGTTTGTGCCGAAAGCGAGTTTGTTAACGCTTTCGGTGTGCTTGCCAAAGAGCTGAACATGGCCATCGGCGTCACCTTTCTGGAGCGGTGGGAACCGCTGCCCCGCAACACGCTGCGTCTGTTTGACCGTTTCGGCAATGCGGTGCTCACCTATGCCAAGGTGCACACTTGCGATTTTGGTGACGAGTGCCGCCTTACCCCCGGCGACGATTTTTACGTAACCGAACTGGACACTGCGCAGGGAGCCGTCAAAGTGGGCGCTATGATCTGCTACGACCGCGAGCAGCCCGAAAGCGCACGCATTCTTATGCTGAAAGGTGCCGAGGTCATTCTTGTACCCAACGCCTGCCCCATGGAGATCAACCGTATCTCCCAGCTGCGCGCCCGCGCTTACGAAAACATGGTCGGCATCGTCACCGTCAACTACCCTTACGGTCAGCCGGACTGCAACGGACATTCCACAGCTTTTGACGGCATTGCGTATCGGGTTGACGGCAGCGGCGGCCGGGACATGCTTATTCTGGAAGCCGGTGAACGCGAAGGTATTTATCCGGCTGATCTTCCGCTGGATGACATAAGGGAATATCGTCGCCGCGAGATCCACGGCAACGCTTATCGCCACCCGCAAAAGTATCATCTACTTATTGAAGAAAAAATCGAGGCACCCTTTATTCGCCCTGATTACAGGAAATAACTTTTTTATAATATTAATGACGGGAGTCCCTGAAATGGAATGTAAATGGAACAAACAGGGCTGCGGCGGCTGCAGCGGCCTTGCCAAAGATTACGCCGCTCAGCTGGAGGAAAAGCAGCAGTGGATCCGGCAGCTGCTTGGAAAATACGGTCAGCCGCTTCCCATTCTGGGTGCACAGGACCCCACTCACTACCGCTGCAAGGTCATCTCCTCTTTTGGCATCGCCGGAAAAAAGCTGGTCAGCGGGCTTTACGTGCGCAACACCCACAGAATACTGCCGGTGGAACATTGCCTGCTGGAAGACGAGCTTGCCGCGCAGGCCGTTGCCGCCGTGCGCAAAGCCGCAGAGGACTGCCGATACACCGCCTATGACGAGGATCGCGGTACCGGCCTTTTACGGCACGTTCTCATTCGCCGCGGTGCAGCCACCGGCCAGCTGATGGTGGTGCTTGTAACAGCCGAACCGCTTTTGCCGGGCAGCAAAAATTTTGTTTCGCGGCTGCGTCAGTACTGCCCCGCTGTAACGACTGTCGTACAGAACGTCAACACCAAAAGCACCAGTGCCGTACTCGGTACGCATTGCAAAACCCTTTGGGGGCCAGGCTATATCGAGGACGAGCTTTGCGGCTGCCGATTCCTTATTTCGCCGGTTTCGTTTTATCAGGTAAATCCCGCCCAGACCGAAAAACTGTACGCATGTACAGTAAAGCTTGCAAACCTTACACAAAACACCTTTATTCTTGATGCTTACTGCGGCACCGGCACCATCGGCCTTGTTGCGGCAAAACATTCCGGATGCACCGTTCTTGGCGTGGAAAGCAACCGTGCCGCCGTACAGGACGCTGTACAAAACGCCAAACGCAATGGCATCCGCAATGCGCGCTTTGTTGCCGAGGACGCCGGACGCTTTATGCAGCGCCTTGCCCAAAACGGCGACGCCAAGCCGGACGTCGTCTTTATGGACCCGCCCCGTGCCGGCAGCGACCATGCTTTCCTTTCAGCCCTGCTGAAACTCGCGCCGAAACGCATTGTTTACATCTCCTGCAACCCCGAAACGCAGGCGCGCGACCTTGCCGGGCTTGTCCGCGGCGGCTACCAAGTCGAAACCATCCAGCCCGTTGATCTTTTCCCCTATACGGAACATGTGGAGACTGTAATCCTTTTAAGTCGGAAAGATGTCCATGAGAGAATCAGGTTTGATGTGAATGTCGAAGAGTTGAAAAAGACCGAATCGGTCAGAATGAAGCAGAGGTAATACTATGCTATTTCATATTTTTAATTCTCAAGAAGAGAGAAGGGCTTTTGGAGGTTCCGCTTTTATTGAGATTCAGTTTTGTAAATTACCTGCCAAAAGAAAAGCAAATGAGCGTGCTGCATTACGCAGCATTCACCATTGGCAAAATGATTCATTGTATATAGATGATGAGAATTTGTTCTACAATGAATACCACCATATTTTTAATGACTTAGATATATTCTATATGAATTACTACGGTCCCGAATCAATAAATCCCGTTATAGAAAAAATCATCGCAACGAAGCCAAAGGAGTACGAGGTTTTGGTTGAATGGTTAAATAAGGCAAAGGAATATAACGGCTTTTATATTTTAGGGCTGTAACACGTGATAATCTAACGGATTCCTGTGGTGGATATCTCAACTAAAGACATTACAGACGAGACAGCGGTTCTTTTGTCGCAAAACTCCGGTTGAAAGACCCTTCCCTTTTAAACGCATTATTCCGTTGTAACAGGATGTATCACTCTACGGTTTTGAACAAGGAGAATGAAATGACCTGCAAACATTTGTTTCTTACATCGTGCGGATTGTCCGGAGATATGAAAAGGAAATTTTTTAATATTGTCGGAAAACATCCAAAAGATATAAAAATTCTTTTAATTCCCACCGCCGGTATCGAAACGGATGGTGCCCGGGAAGGCATTTCCATGTGTTTTCACGAACTCTCCCTCATGGGGATCCGTTATGAAAATATATCGTTATATAATCTGGAACTGCTTCTTTCAAAAGATTATATACGAACATATACATCACATATCACTGAACCCTATCTTCTGACCAGATTGCTGTCCGATGAAGAAATGCAGTCATTCGACGCAGTTTTCGTCAGCGGCGGCAATTGTTCCGTGCTTTGCCGTGAAATGGCCAGAACCGGATTTGATACCGTCCTGAAAAGAGCGATCAACAACGGACTCACATATGTTGGCATCAGCGCCGGAAGCATGTATGCCGCCGGAAACTTAACCGAAAGCTTACACATTATTGATAATCCTATAGTTCCGCATTGGACCGAAGCTCAATCAGCAGCCACACCTTGCAGCAAAGATGCAATTAAGCTTACCGACGGGCAGGCAGTTTACATCGAAGGTCAAACCATCTGTTTACTGTAAGCGAATTTTGCCGGCAAAGCGTCTCAATGCAGCCGCGGTATTCTCCTTTCGTGAACGATACCGTTAAAAAGTCTTATTAAAAAACAGCTTTCCTCTGCCTGCTTGACGGCAGTGGAAAGCTGTTTTTTCATCTATAATACTGTTAGTTCAAGTGAAATGTTTCTTTATCGAATTTATCGACCCGCCGGTCGTAGGTCAGGACACCGTTGACCTCTTCTTCCACGTCCGAAACCTGTGTATACACGCCTCCGCAAAGTCCCTGCCTGATCAACGGCTGCAGCTGCTGTTCCATCAGGTCACGACAGGCTTCATTCAGCGACTGTACGTCCGCATAGTGGCTGTATCCGTAGCTGTGGTCCATGCTGGTGTGTCCGGCGACAGAATGTGCAAAACCGCCGTATTCGGAGATCACAAAGGCACGCTCGTCCCCGCGCTTCCGTTTGGGCATCTTCAGCTTGCGGAAATAAATGTGTTTGCTGAGGAAATCGCCCGCCCCCCGGTCAAACCAGCCGCTTGTCGAATCGATGGGTCTGGTGGGATCCAGTTTCCTCACCAGCTCCGTTATCCGCACAGAGTCAAACTGACCCCAGCCCTCATTGAAAGGCACCCACACAGCAATACTGGGATGATTTTCCAATGCGGAGATCGTTTCGGCACACTCTTTTTCAAACATTTCCCGGCCGGCCTTATCCTTTCGGGCAAAAATGCCGTACCGATCGTCACGGATGTGACTGCAAAGCCCGGGCAATACGGTAGGCAGCGCGGTCACAAATGCCGAATTGTATTTTCCGCCGCCGCACACCATGTCCTGCCAGACGATCATCCCCAAACGATCACAGTGGTAATACCAGCGCTCCGGTTCGATCTTGATATGCTTGCGCAGCATATTAAAACCGTGCTCTTTCATCGTCTGAATATCGTAGGCCAAAGCTTCATCCGACGGCGCCGTATACAGTCCGTCCGACCAGTAGCCCTGATCCAGCACGCCGTGCAGGAAGCAGGGCGTGTGATTCAGGCAGAATCGGGGTATTCCCTGCCCGTCTTTTTCCACGGTAAAGGAACGCATGGCAAAATAGGATTTTACCACGTCTGCGTTTTCGTCCTCGCCCAACGCAACAAACGCTTTGTACAGGAACGGATCTTCCACCGTCCACAGATGCGGCTTCGGCAGCTTCAGTGTAAGCTCGGTCCCGCAAACACCCTTCGCTTCCGCCGCGGGCTGGTCTCCTGCCATCACGGCAATGCGTACCGGCAGCGAATCCGGTGCGGAGGCTTTTACCCGCACCGTAACGGCTCCGCTGTCACTGTCCGGCACAAAAAGAAGTTTTTCGATATAAAACTTTGGAACCCATTCCAGCCAAACGGTCTGCCATATGCCGCTTTGTGCGGTATAAAACATGCCGCCGCGCTGCAGCTTCTGTTTGCCGCGACTGAAATAAGAAGTATCGCTGACATCCTGCACCCGTACCGTCAAATTGTTTTCGCCTGCGTGCAAGTTTGCGGTGATATCCACCGTAAAAGGCAGATAACCGCCCTCGTGACGGCCGGCCTCATGTCCGTTTACAAGCACCAGTGCATTTTGATCC
>CAZYRD010000087.1:0-9861 GCA_964649475.1 uncultured Faecalibacterium sp. | reverse complement strand
GCATCCCTGCCGAGGGCACCAACTTCTTTGTGGACGCCATGTGCATCCCCAAGGGCAGCAAGCACAAGGAAGCTGCCGAGATGTTCATCAACTTTATGTGCGAGACGGAGATCGCGCTGGCAAACACCGAGTTTATCGGCTATTCCACTCCGCAGAAAGAGGCCATGGTCCTGCTGCCGGAGGAGCTGAAGAACAGCCCGATCATGTATCCGGATGCGGAAACTATGGCGCTCACCGAAGCTTTCGATGTGCTGCCGGAGGACATCGCCATGCTGATGGACAAGCAGTGGAGCGATGTGCGCAGCTATGATGAAAGCGGCTCCAGCCGGTATATGATCCCCATCATGCTGGTGCTGGCGGTGGCGGTGGTGGTGCTGATCCTGCGTCATCGTGCCATCAAAAAATTCCGCGACGATTATTGATTTGTTGTTGAGCTATATAGGTTAAGGCAGGGGCTTGCAGGCTCCTGCCTTACTGTCTTTTTTTGAAATTCCCCAAGCAAGGATGAAATGCCTATGAAAACAAAGGATGCAAAACGCGGCGCATTGGCTGCACTGATTTTTTCCATGACATTGTTCGGTACCATCGGGCTGTTTGTGCGGTGGATCCCGCTGCCTTCGGCGACGGTGGCGCTGGTGCGCGGCGTTGTGGGCACGGTGTTTTTGCTGGTATGGATGCGCCTGAAGCATGTACATGCGGATGCGGCGGCGGTGCGCAAAAACGGCGTGCTGCTGTGCGTTTCGGGTGCGGCCATCGGCTTCAACTGGATCCTTCTGTTTGAATCCTACCGCTACACCACCGTTTCCACCGCAACGCTGTGCTATTATATGGCGCCGGTACTGATGATGCTGGCCTCGCCCTTTGTCTGCGGGGAAAAGCTCACCCTGCGGCGTCTGCTTTGCGTGGCAGCGGCTGTACTGGGTATGGCGCTGGTCTCCGGTGTGGCCGCAGGCGGCAGCCTGCCCGACGGGCAGCGCAGGGGCGTGCTGCTGGGGCTTGGCGCTGCTGTGCTGTACGCCGCGGTCATCCTGCTGAATAAGCGCATCACGGGTCTGGATGCGGCGCCGCGTACCATGTTCCAGCTTGGCGCCGCCGCTGTGGTGCTGCTGCCCTATGTGCTGCTTACCGGCGTTGTGGACGCGGCGGGCTGGGGCAATATCGGCCTTACCGTCGTGCTGCTGGCGGTGGTGGGCGTGCTGCATACCGGCTTTGCCTATATGCTGTATTTCGGCAGCGTGCAGGCGCTTCCCGTGCAGACGGCGGCTATGCTCAGCTACATTGATCCTGTCGTTGCCATTCTGCTTTCGGCGTTGTTTCTACGCGAGAGCATGACCCCGCTGCAGGCGCTGGGTGCTGTGCTGATACTGGGCTCGGCCCTGATCGGCGAGCTGCCCTCCAAATCGCGTGCCAGCTGAGCTGCCTGCATAGCTGAGACCATGTGAAAATATAATTTCACACCGCTGTTTTGCCGCCCGGAAAAGAAATGCCGGATTTTAACGGCCGGAACAGCAGAAAGGATTGGTTTCATGGAAAAACTGTATACGATCAATATTGTGTCCATACTGGTACGGCTGGTACTGGCGCTGCTGTGCGGCGGCGTCCTGGGGCTGGACCGCGAAAAAAACCGCCGTCCGGCAGGCTTGCGTACCTATACGCTGGTGTGCGTGGGTGCGGCAATGGTCATGATGACCAGTCAGTTTGTCATGGAGCGCATGGGCAGCGATGATCTGCTGCGCATGGGTGCGCAGGTGGTCAGCGGCATCGGTTTTCTGGGGGCGGGTACCATTATCGTCACCGGTCACCGGCAGGTGCGCGGCCTTACCACAGCGGCGGGCCTCTGGGTAGCGGCGTGCATCGGCCTTGCGGTGGGCATCGGCTTTTATTCCGGCGCTGTGCTGGGCACCATCATCATTCTGCTGGTGCTGACCTGGTTCCATTATCTGGAGGACAAAATCAATCACAAGTCCCATTCCATGAATCTGTTTGTGGAGCTGGAGTCCGTCAGTGCGCTGGGCGGCGTGCTGCGCAATGCAAAGGATAATTACATCTCCATTTCGGATCTGGAGATCAACAAAGGCCGCAATATTGAAGAGGGTGCGGTGGTCATGATGACCGCCAGCTATCAGGGCGACCACAGCCGCGAAAGCGTGGTGCATCTGCTGAGCCAGACGAAGGGCGTGCGTCATATAGAGGAATATTGATTTGCAGACGACGTTGCAGAACAAAGGAATTGAATTTTCTGACAGAGCGCTTCTGAAGCTGATCTGGCCGCTGATCGTGGAGCAGTTCCTTGCGCTGGCCGTGGGCCTTGCCGATTCCATCATGGTGGCAGGCGTGGGCGAAGCCGCCGTCAGCGGCGTTTCGCTGGTGGACAGCGTCAATGTACTCATCATCAACGCATTTACCGCGCTTGCCGCGGGCGGTGCGGTGGTCAGCGGGCAGTTCATCGGCAAAAATGACCTGAAAAAAGCAAACGATGCAGCGGTGCAGCTGCTGATGTTTATGGGTGTGCTTTCGCTGGTGATCACCGGCGTGCTGTATGCGGTGCGCCGTCCGCTGATGAGCGGCCTGTTCGGAGACATCGAAGCCGATGTGATGGGCCACGCCACCACCTATTACCTGATCGTGGAAGCCTCCATCCCGTTTCTGGCGCTGTATTCCGCCGGTGCGGCTATCTTCCGTGTCATGGGAAACTCGGCCGTTTCCATGAAGGTATCGCTGATCATGAACGGCATCAACGTGGCCGGCAATGCGCTGATGATCTACGGCCTGCGCTGCGGCGTGGCGGGCGTGGCGGTGCCCACGCTGGTCAGTCGTGCGGTAGCGGTGGTGGTGGTACTGGCTCTGCTGAGGGAGCAAAGCCTGCCGCTGCATCTGCCGCAGCCTTTCCGCTGGCGGTATGACGGTGCAGCCATCCGCCGCATTCTGCAGCTGGGCGTGCCCAACGGTATCGAAAGCAGCCTGTTCCAGCTGGGCAAGATCCTGCTTCTCAGTGCGGTTTCCGCGTTCGGTACGGCGTCCATCGCGGCCAATGCCATCGGCAATGCGGTGGCAAGCTTTCAGGTGCTGCCCGCCTCGGCGGTGGGCACGGCTATGGTCACGGTGGTCAGCCGGTGCGTGGGTGCCGGTGCCTTTGACAAGGCCCGCTATTACACCCGCCGCATGATGGCCGCCGCCTATATCAGCATGTTTGCCATCAATGTGGTACTGGTGTTTCTGTATCCGGGCATACTGCAGCTGTACAACGTTTCGGCGGAGGCCGAGCGTCTGGCGCTGATCATCCTGTGGATGCACGGCGGTTTCGGCGTGCTGATGTGGCCGGCGTCGTTTGCCTTTCCGCAGGCGCTGAAGGCTGCGGGCGACACCCGTTTTACCATGGTGGCGGCGGTGGCGTCCATGTGGGTGTTCCGCTATCTGTTCGGCCTGTGGTTTGCCCGCGGGCTGGGCTTTGGGGTGCTGGGCATCTGGATGGCCATGTTCATCGACTGGGCCTGCCGCATCACCTGCTTTGTGCTGCGCTGGCGCAGCGGAAAGTGGCAGACCAAGGGCGTCCGATAAAAGAAAACTATTTTTCCGGAAAGGAGGTTCGCTGTGGCACAGTTTACGAGAAAGGCGATCATGCAGTCCTACCTGCGTCTGGTTCGGCAGAAGCCGCTGGACAAGCTGACGGTCAAGGATATCGTGGAAGACTGCGAGATCACCCGCAATACGTTTTACTACCATTTTCAGGATATCTACGACCTGACCGCAGAGGTGTTCCGCAGCGAATTTGCCGCGCTGCTGCGCAGCCATGGCGCACAGATCGAATGGTGGGCAATGGTAAAAGAGATCGCTCTGTTTGCGCAGAAGAACCGCACCGCGGTGCTGCATGTGTTCAAATCCGCCCGCCGGGATGAACTTGTGCGGGTGTTTGAAGTCTCTTCGCAGGAATATATGGTCGAGCTGCTGCGGGCTTATCCGCAAAGCGCCGGCGTGTCGGAGCAGGATCTTCAGGTGCTGGCACAGGTGCTGCGCTGTGCGCTTACGGGGCTTGCACAGGACTGGATGAACAAGGGCATGCGGGAGGATCCCATTCCCACGCTGGATCGGATGGAACGGATGTTCCGGGATCTGGTGGAGAACTCACTGCAGAATGCCCGCCGGTCAGAGCCGTAATTTGTGCAAAGACGGCCGCGTGTGCAAAAAACACACAGACACGGCCCTCGCACACTGGAAATTGTCTGATATATCGGATATAATAACACCACGGGGAAGTGGAACTTATCCAAAAGGAGCATCGCTATGAAATATCTTCAGGCCGCCAAAAGCTTTTATATAATCTGCAGTATTCTGCTGTGCACCATGGGCGTACTGCTCATCTGCTGGCCGACCCTTTCGGCCGAGATCCTGTGCATCGTGCTGGGCGTTGTGTCGCTGGTGTACGGCGCAGAAAAGATCCTTGGCTATTTTTCCAGGGACATGTACCGTCTGGCTTTCCAGTTTGATCTTGCGCTGGGCATTTTTGTGGCCATTCTGGGCGTCATTCTGCTTCTGCGCCCGGGCAAGGTGCTGCTGGTGGTGGATTTTATCGTCGGCCTGTTTGTTCTGGTGGAAGGCGTATTCAAGGTGCAGACCTCGGTGGACGCCTGCCGCTTCGGGCTCAAACGGTGGTGGCTCATTCTGGTGGGTGCGCTGCTTTCCATCGTGTTCGGGCTTATTCTGGTGTTCAGCCTGCTTTCCGGCACGGCGCTGGTAATGGTGTTTGTGGGCATTTCGCTGCTGGCAGACGGCGTGCAAAATCTGTTCAACGCTTTTTACACCATTAAGGAGATGAAGCGTACCCCGCAGGAGCCGCAGAGCTATATGGAAGAAGATCGCTGAAAAAAGTCGGTTTTGCATCGTAAAAAAATCCGTCGCTGCGTTTGGGCAGCGGCGGATTTTGTGTATGTGAGGAGCTTGTGCATCCTGATACAAAGCGCGTGTCAGAAAAACATGCAGGGCTGCCGGTGCGGCAAGGCTGCAGCGCAAAAGCTCTTTTGCGGAGCCCGCATGTTAAAGCCGCTGAAACGGGATCATTCGCACAGCAGGATCTCAATTTCTGCAGGAGCCGTTACCATGGCGGGGCGGCCTTTTTCCTTTTGCACACGTACCGTGCCGTATGCGGTGGGGAAGGCGATGTCAAAACGTTCCAGCCAGTAAAGCTGCGGCGAAAGCTTCAGCTTTTTCATGCCGGGCGCAAGTACCTCAAGCCCCAGAAACGCCATGGGCATCTGATAGGCGGCGGTGCCTCCCCATGCGTGGGAGTGGTCAAAGGAATAGGTGGGTTCGGGGGCGATCCAGCCTTCTTTCAGCCCTTTGCCGCATTCATCAACGACCTCAACCCAGCGCTGCAGCAGTGTCTGACCGTATTTGCCAAACAGCCCGTGACGGCGCAGAGCTTCCAGCAGATAGTGCATAAAATACGGCTGAATGTCCTGCAGCTCCCCGTTCAGTGTGATGCGTTCCAGCAGTGCGCGGGCGCGGTCGTCGCTGCACAGGCCATAAGCGGCGGCGAGGATGTTGGGATACTTGGAAAAATACCGTTTGTCCGTATTGAAAGGCGAATACGCACTTCCATCGCCATGGGGCGTGCCGAGACCATCGCAGTACAGCTGCTTTTCCTCATCCCAGAAGGCGGCTTCAAAGGCGGCGGCAAGTGTGGCGGCGCGGGTTTTGCAGGCGGCGGCTTTTTCCGGCTGCTGCAGCGCGGTGTAAAGCACGGCGGCGTCGGTCAGCGCTTTGTAATAAAACGCATTCAGCACAGTTTGCCCCAGCGCTTTGGGCGGGTGGTGCATGGAGAACCCGTCGATCACGGTCCAGTCTACAAACATGTGGTCCGGCTGGTGTTCCAGCACGCCGGTGCTGCCGATATAACCGGCAAAGCGGTCCAGCAATACATCCAGCGCCGGGGCGCAGTAGCGGGGCAGGGTGTCATCGCCGGTAAGGTGATGAAGATCCCGCAGCATCTGTACCCAGATCAGGCTGTAGGTGGTGTGGAACATGCGGCCGTCCTGCTGCACTAGAAGATCCGCTGTGCGCATGACGTCAAATTTGGCCAGGCGCAGATCGCCGAAGCAGAACAGCGTCATCAGACTTTCAATGTAATAGTCCCCGGTGCAGGCCAGCAGCTCCTGATGCGAGGTGCTGTCCAGATGCAGGGTCTGCCGGCAGATCTTCAGCGTGTGGCGGCATACGTCAAACACTTTGTTCAATCCCTCGTCGCTGGTGCAGAAATGGCCTTCTTGCTCAACGGGGTACCAGCTGGCGATAAGTGAAAGTTCGATGGATACCGGTTCGTTGTTCGTGTTTTCCGCTTCGGCTTCCAGAACGGAAAGGCTGTGCATTCGAAAAGAGGTGTACTGCCCGGCACGACCGAAAACCAGTGTTTCGTCAAGGGCGGTCTGGCCGTCAAGCTCCCGCGTGTGCAGCACAATATCGCAGGGGCCGTCCGTCTTTACGCAGGGATATGCCCCGTAAATGCGCGGCAGCTCAAGCCGCAGGGCCTTTTTTTCGCCCGGTGCAAGCGTAACGCAGGTTTCGCCCACCGTCTGCAGCGAAAGCATGGGGAGGGGGGCGTCCTCGGCCTGCCAGATGTCCTTCGCCGGTGCGGCGGGGGCAAAGGCAGCCTGCGGAATGCGGCTGTCATAACAAAGCAGGCCGGTGCAGGCCGTATCGGGTCGGGCAAGCCAGCTTTCGTCCGTTTCGGCGGTTTCGGTGCGGCCGTCGGCATACACCAGCGTGGCGGCGGCAAACAGGCCTCCGTGCCCGCGGGAGTAATCCGTCAGCATTTCCGGCTGCAGCCGCACGCGGACGACCAGCTCCAGCGCGTCGGCGTTTACGGCAAGCTCGTAATTGTTTTTGTAATGGCGGGGTGCGGGACCCTTGCACAGAAAATCGCCGCCTGCGGCAGCGGGGCCAAGGCCGACCCATGCGCCGTTGGCGTACAGCTGAAAAAAGCTGTCCGCGCTGACGGAGAGCATCGCCTTTTCGATGCGGCTGCCGTCGCCCAGTGTTTTGTAAAATTCCGCCACGCAGTAGATCAGTCCGTTGCCGTATCGGCCGTCCTGCATGTTCATAATGGTGGTGAGATTGTTCTGATAAGCGGGATATTCCGCGGGAGAAAGCCAGATCCAGGGCATAGCGTCCACCGTCCTTTCTGTTTGTTTTTACTATAACACAGACGTGCCGGTGTGGCAAGAAAAAAACACGGAAGCCGCAGGCAGAGCCGCGGCGCGACGAAAAACGGCAGGTGCAACTGCGGGTTGAGAGAAATTTCCACCGCCGGTTGTGAAAAAACAACCTTTGCGCTATGGTGTTTTGTTTTGCGTGCCGTTAAAATAAAGGTGCGGCGGCGCTGATGAGCAAAAATGGGAAGCGTTGTGCAGACAGCGGCCGTCCCAAACAGGCGGCTGTGTTCATGAAAAAGAGGATCAAAATCGGAAGGAGATCGGATCGGTATGACACTGGGAAAAAAGATTTTTGAAGAACGAAAGACGAGAGGGTTGAGCCAGGAGGCTCTGGCGGAAAAGCTGAACGTGTCGCCGCAGGCGGTGAGCAAATGGGAAAACGACCAGTCCTGTCCGGATATCCAGCTTCTGCCCCAGTTGGCAAAGCTGTTTGATACCACGGTGGATGCCCTGCTGAGCACGGAGGAAAACCCCACGCCGGTGGTGCGTCAGCTTCCGCCGGAGCAGCGCCGCCCGCTGGAAGAGCTGACGCTGCGTGTGCGTGTGCTGTCGGCCACGGGCGACAGTGTCAAAGTGAATCTGCCCGCCTCGCTGGTAAAAGTAGCGCTGGAGATCGGTATGCAGCTGCCGCAGGTCAGCGGAAACGAAGCGCTGCAGGGGGTGGATCTTGCACAGGTAATGCAGCTGGTGGAGGCCGGTATGATCGGAACTCTGGTAGAGGTGGAGAGCGCGGACGGCTGCCTTGTGACCGTGAGCGTGGAATGAAGGAGGCCTTGAACGATGCGTATAGTTGTAAACGCTCCCGGGATGTCCGCCATAACGGTGCCGTTTCCCACGGCGCTGCTTCTCAGCCGCACGCTGGCGTGCATTGCGGTGCTGTTTGTCAATAAGGCATTTTCTTCTGCAGGCAGTCCGGTACGCGTTACACTGGCGCAGGCCTGCGCGGTGGTGGGCGGCCTGCGCCGCTGGCGGCGCATAACGCCGGATCCCGTTTTGGTCGAGGTGCATGCTGCGGATGGAACGCAGGTGTATATCCGGCTGTAAGCTTCTGCATTGTGGCTGCGTTCATTTGCCCAATGGGACGCCGCCGCGCAGACCCTCACGCAGTTCTGGGAGAGGTCGGATCTGGAGCTCGTCACCGACCTTGCCGCCCGCGAGGTGCGGGGACAGTATAAGATCCAGTTCGGAAATCTGGAGGATGTGCTCGTCCAGAGCCCCTGCGGCCGGTATGATATCTGCACGGCCGGCCGTACCGCCGGCGGGGACAGCTCTTCCAGCAGCATCGTGCTGCGCGACAACGAGACCGGCACGCTGCAGTGGCTTTCGCGTCGGCGTTCCCATTACAGCGACTACGGCTTTTTTGCCAACGGCGACCTGTACGTGCGCGAGCCGGACTGCCTGCGGATGTTCTCCAAAGAAAGCGGTTATACCGAGCAGTATCCTTTTGAAATGCCGTTTGGCAGCCAGCCGGAGGGCTTTACCCGGTATCTGTGCGCCGTGCGGCGCGACCCGGCGGACAGCACGTACCTTGTGGTCTATTTTGAACAGACGGAACAGCAGGCGCAGGACCGCTGGGAAAAACCGTTTGAAACGGACGTCTGCTTCATTCTTGGAAAATGCGATGAAAACGGCCGTTTGCTGCAAAGCTGGAACAGCGGGCAGATCGTGGTCTCGCCGCTGTACGACACCAGCTGGGTGGACCTGTGGGTGCAGGACGGCGACGTGTACGTCAACGCTTACCAGAAATCCGACCAGACGCCCGTGGTGGCCTTCTCGTTTGATTCGGAGAGCGAGACCTTTACCGCGCATGTAACGCCGTAAAGCGCGAAAAAGCGAACTTCCGCTGCGTCGCCACAGCGGTATTCGTTCGGGAAAACCCCGCTTTTTTCGCGATTATTCCAAAAACCACTTGCAAATTTTGTGCAGACATGCTATATTACTAATGATCATGAAAAAAGACGATGACGAGGACAGTACGCGCATCGATCCCTCATGCCAGCGAGCCGGGGCAGGTGGAAGCCCGGTGATGAGTGATGCCGCGGAAGATCACCTCCAAGTTGCAGGGCCAAACCGCCTGCGGGCGCAGTAGGCACTGACGGCAGTCCACCGTTACCGGACGGCATATGATGGTATGTTTGGGTGGTTTATAAACGAAGCAAGGCCTTCGTCCTGAATAGGGCGAAGGCTTTTTATGTTTTTTCGGGAGGTAGTTCGATGTACAGCAAGGTTTCCACCGACATGAATTTTGTCGAGCGTGAAAAAGAAGTGCTGCAGTTCTGGAAGGAAAACGATGTTTTCCGCAAGAGCATGAGCAGCAAGGACAAGTCCAACAGCTATGTTTTCTATGACGGCCCGCCCACGGCCAACGGCACGCCCCACATCGGCCATGTGCTGACCCGTGTCATCAAGGATATGATCCCCCGCTACCATGCCATGAAGGGCAGCTATGTGCCCCGCAAGGCCGGCTGGGATACCCACGGCCTGCCCGTTGAGCTGGAAGTGGAAAAGAAGCTGGGCATCAACGGCAAGGACCAGATCGAAGGCTACGGTCTGGAGCCGTTCATTGCACAGTGCAAGGAGAGCGTCTGGAAGTACAAGGGCATGTGGGAGGATTTCTCCGGCACCGTTGGTTTCTGGGCAGATATGGACGACCCCT
>CAZYRD010000086.1:0-9904 GCA_964649475.1 uncultured Faecalibacterium sp. | reverse complement strand
TGCAGGCGCCGTCGAACACAAAGCCCGCCTTATCCGCCAGATTGCGCACATTGGGGTACACCACGCTGGCTTTTTCGGTACAGGAAACGGAGAAGCCGGGAACATCGGCGTTTTCCTTTTTGGTCACGTTTTTGCCGCGCATGTACCACTCGGCCTCGATCTTGTTCCAGTCGGAGTCGTACTGGCCGACGCCGTACTCCACGATCAGCGGATCGGTGACCAGCTCGCCGTTTTCCTTTACATGAACGTAGCACATACCGCTGGAACGGTAGGCGCCGTAATGATCCACCACGGTAATAGCGTTGAACAGCTGACCGTTCCATTCAAAATAGCTGGTGTGGTCACCGCTGGCGCCGGTGTGACCCATGAAGGTGTAGGGGCCGTAGACATTGTCGGCAATGGAGTAGAAACCGCCGTAGGTCAGGTAGTATTTGCCGTTGATCTTGTTGAGGGAGGCCTTGTCGTCCGCCTCGTGGTTCAGCTCGATGCGGCGGGGGGCCTCGGCGAGGGAGACCATGTCCTCGTTCAGCCGGGCGATGTAGTAGCCGCAGCCTTCGCCGTAGCACCAGGACGGGCCGCCGAACACCAGATAGTACTCGCCGTCATCATCTTTGAATACGGCGGGGTCGTACTCGGTGGTGGGGGTGAGGGTACCGTCCAGCAGGGGCCTGCCCAATGCGTCCGCAAAGGGGCCTGCGGGGTCATCCGCCACGGCAACGCCGGTAAACTGGTTGCCGTCGGAGAAATAGTAGTAATATTTGCCGCCCCGCTCGGCGCAGTCCACCGCCCAGCACTGCTCGCTGGGGCCGATGTACATATCCTCGGGACGCACCACGCCCTCCAGCCGCCATTCCACGCAGTCGGCGCTGGACCAGATCTGCCAGTCGCGCATGCAGAAGCGGCCGCTGCCGGGTTCGGCGTCGTGGGTGGCGTGCAGCCAGACGCGGTCGCCAAACACGTGCATGTGCGGGTCGCACACGCCCATGCGGGGAATGATGGGATTCTTTTTGCATTTCACAGTCAGTTTTTCCGCCATGGTTTTCCCTCTTTTCTTTCGCGACGTGCTCCCTCAGCGCAGCTGCGCGGGAACATAGTGCATGCTTTCATCGTACAAAGCTTCTATGCTCTCCATCTTCCAGTCCGGTGTGGAGCCGTTGCCCATGGTGAGCATGAAGCGCCCGTCGGGCCGGGCAAAGGTGTCCATCAGATAACGCACCTCGGCGCGCACCTCCTCCGGCGTGCCGAAGGGGATGGTCTGCTGCACGTCGAACCCGGCAAAGATGCAGATGCGGCTGCCGTAGGTTTCGGCGATGGGCTTGGTATCCATGGAGGTGTGCCGCTGGATGGGGTGGATAACGTCCAGCCCGATCTCGATGAAATCCTCCAGAAAAACCTCAATATCGCCGCAGGAATGCAGCCAGAAGTGCATGCCCAGCGAATGGGCTTTATCAATGAGCTGCTTATAATACGGCTTGAAGAACTCGCGGAACACCTCGGTGGAGAAGAACGGGCCGGTCTGGGTGCCGATGTCGTCCGAGATAAAGATGCCGTCGCAGCCGGCCTCATACCGAAGACGCTCGAACAGGCGGCTGTAATACTCCACCAGCCGCGCAAACAACCGGTGCACCTGCTCCGGATAGAGGTAGTAGTCCATCAGGGCGTTTTCCATGCCGCGGACGGACCAGTGACGCTCGAACAGGGTGTACCACCAGTTGCCCAGCACATATTTGCCCGGCTTCGGCGAGAAATCCGCCGGGATCAGGCGGGGGTATTCCGGATCGGGGAAATTGGCGTAGAAAGCCTCCACAGCTTCCTCGTCCTCCCAGTCCGCGATGATGACGTTGGCGTCGATGCCGGTCTTGCCGTTGTCCACCCGTTTGCCCCAGGTGTACTCCGGCTCATCGGGGCGGCTGTCCGGCATATACACATGTACAAACTCCACAGCGCGCGGCATCCGTGCCAGAAAATCCCTCATCTCCGGTTCTTTTTCGCCAAAGGACGCCGGGCCCGTCCAGATATCGTACAGCAGCGGCACCGGAATGTTTTTTCCTTCGGCGCGGCCCTCGATGACGGCACACAGCTCCTCGCGGGTGATGTCTTTCATGGCAGTTTTCCTCCTGTTGCGGTTTGTCGTTTGTCACCATTATAAAAAAACGCCGCAGAGATTTCCTTGACAATGCTGCTTTTTGATTGGACTATTTTGCTGCCCGACGCATTTTCGTGTAATCAACCAAAAAATCAGACTGCGTTTGGGCAAAGTCCACAACACGGTGTCAGAAGATCTTCATACCGCCGAGCAGCGCTTTTTCCGGGCCGTAGTAGCTGCCCTCGGTGACAAGGGCGGAGGAAAGGCGGATGCTTTCCAGCACTTCGGAAAGCTTGCCCGCGATGGAGATGCCGGTGATGGGGCGGGTTTCGCCGCCGTCGTGCCACAGGGCAAGGCGTACCTCGCCGCCAATGTAATCGCTGTAAAAATCCACCTGCAGGCCGGACATGGAAAGCACCTCCAGACGGGGCACATCAAAAGCCGCCGCATCCGCAGTGCCGGCGTCCACACAGATGCACCCCAGCACGCCGGTGGGCGTTTCGCCAAGATACTGTCCGTACCGGTTGGAGCCGTAATACCCCACCAGTTTGCCGCCATCCACGATGCGGGTGCTGACCAGTGCAAGACCGTCGGAGTCAAATTTTGCGCTGCGGGGGCTGCCGGGGGCTTCGCCCGCCATGGTGATGCCGATAACATCGCCGACGGGGGCTTTCTGGATGGCGTCGCCTTTTTTGAACAGGCCGGACTGGCCGTAAACGGTGGCGTAGCCCGCATTTTCGGCGATCTCCCAGAACAGCTGCGAAAGCTCCTGCGCGCCCAGCACGACGGCGCCTGCCAGCGGGGCGGCGGGGGCCGCAGCCTCGCTGCGGGCCTTTACCTCGGCCATTTTACCCGCGATACGCCGCGCCAGCGCCGCTTCGTCAAAGCTGCTGAAATTGATCTGCTCGTACAGCTCCACGCTTTCCTGCGGGCCGTTGTAGGTGGGGATGGCCTCCACCATGGCGTCGTAACGCACCTGCGTCTTGTTGACGCCGCAGCTGTTGCATACGGTCTCGGTATGGCGGTTGACAAACACCTCCACCGCGTTGAGGGCGGCGTTTTCCGCCGCGGAGGCTGCGTGCACGGTTTTGGCAATGCGTCCGGCCAGGGCGGCGGGGTCGTATTGGGCAAAGTTGCTTTCCACCGTGTACGCGCCGGTTTGGGCGGCAGGCAGCGCATAGGTTTTGTTACGGATGAGCAGCGCCTTGGCGGCGGCTTCATTGATGAGCTCCTTCAACTGCAGCGGCGTGGTGGACGGATAAACGAAAAACCGGGCGTCGCCCTTGCAGCCGTCGTGCTCCACATACACCGTCACCTCTTTGTCGCAGGTGTCGGTGCGGCGGACGGTCTCCAGCCGGCCCTTGACGTAAAACAGCTCCACGCTTTGCTTGTGGTGGACGTTGATCTTGTATTCCATGACCTGCGGATGCGCCCGCAGCGCTTCAACGATGTGTTTCATCCCAGCTTCACCTTCACTTTCAACGCGGGGCCGCCGTCGCTGACGCGCACCCACTCCTTGTAGCCCTTGCCGCAGCTGCCTGCGCCGATGACCTTCACCTCGTCGGAGATCATGGAGATGGAGCACAGCAGATCCGGCACGTAGCCGCTCATCACCACCGGCGAGACCACATTGTCCGTCAGCTTGCCGTCCACGATCTCAATGCCGTATTCGGCAACGCACTGAATGGCCCAGTTTTTGGGGTCCTCCATGCCGTTGTTGGTTTCAAACAGCATATAGCCGTGGTCGATGGAGGCGATCATATCCTCCAGCTTGTCCGTTCCTTTTTCAAAAAAGGTGTTGGTCATGCGGGAGTATGCCTTGCGGCGCAGGCTTTCACGGCGGCCGTTGCCGGTGGGGGCCAGCCCCAGCTGGGTGGCGGAGGCAAGGTCCGAAATGCCCGCCACAAGGAGGCCGTCCCGGATGATCTGCGTGTCGCCCGCGGGAACGCCGTCGTCATCAAAGAAATAGGACGCAGCGCTGAGCACGCTGGCAGCGCCGTCACGCATGTTGACGATGGGCGACGCCACATATCTGCCCACATACTGCTTTGCAAGGGCGCGGTCCTTGACGAACTGGTCCAGCTCCACGCCGTGGCCAAAAGCCTCGTGGGCGATGAGACCGCTGATGGACGGGTCGGTGATGACGTCGTACACGCCGGGCGTCACCGGCTTTGCCGTGGTGAGCATATGTGCCTTTTTCAGCAGCCTGTCCTGCAGGGCGGGCAGCTCGGCAAGCACGTCTCCCACCAGATGGGAAGCCGCGCCGTCAAACGCCTGCACCACCTTGTCGTTTTCCTTGTAAACCACCCACATGTTGCCGTTGACCCACGCGTAGTTCTGGTCCAGCTCGCGGTTTTGGGTGACGAAAAGCTTGCTGACCTCAAACGAGCCGAGAATGACCACGGCGTTGAGAAGATTTTCGCTTTTCTGCAGCAGGGCGTCCTTCTGCTTTGCGCAGAAGTCCAGCAGCTGCTGTTCAGAATAGTCGGCGAGGTCGTTTTCCCGCACAAAGGAGCGCACCAGCGGCTCATCCGCCGGAACAGCGCCGTCGATGGCATCCGCCAGCAGCTCTTCGTTCAGCGCAAAGGCCCCCGCGATGGTCTGCGCCAGCGCGGCGGGGTCGCCGTCGATGTCGTCCAGAGAATACTCGAAAAATGCGCCGCCGCTGCTCAGCTTGACGACAAAGCCGCATTCGGTGTCGCGGCCGGGGTTGATGCCGGAGGTGTTTTTATCCACGCGGATGGTGCGCGCACGGATGTCCGCCCCCAGCACGCTGACGTAGGCGAAGCTTTTTTTCAGCTCCGCCACCAGCGCCTTTGCGGCTGCGCGGCGGGCTTCCAGAAACTGTGAAAAACTCATATGTATGCCCTCTTTGCTGATGATCTCCGCCAAACTGCTTTGGCGGCGGGGGCCGCCACTGCGGCCCTCTGCGTTCATTTTTATATTACCACGCCCCCTGCCCTTTGACAAGCACAAAAAACGGCGGAAGGGCAGGTATAACCGGGCGGCCGCCTGCACAAAGTATAGCCAAACAGGCAACGGAGGCGACAGTATATGCGGCACAAAGGCGAACCATCCCCGGCACCCTATCTCAAGATCATCCTCGTCATCTTTTTTTCGGCGGCAGCGCTGCTGGGCGGCGCGTATCTGCTGGGGCAATGGCTGGGCCGCGATGTGGAATACATCGTGCGGGAGCCCGGCGAGATCTACGACCCTATCGAACCCTATCTGCCCGATACACAAACCGCGGCGGACACGCCGGATGTGGCACAGGCCCCGGCGGACAGCGCCGCACGATCCGGCGGCAGCGACCTTGCCGGCGGCGTGTATTGGCCGGCACTTACCGAACAGGAGCGTACGCAGCTTTCCAATAACACCGTCGGCTGGGGACAGGGCGTAGAGGTCAACGACAAAAACCAGCCCACCGGCGCCCTGTACGGAATGGAAAAATACGGCAGTCTGGGCGGGTATTTCATTTTGCCGGAGGCCGGCAATACCGTGTATCTGACCTACGATCTCGGCTATGAAAACGGATACACGGCGCCCGTTCTGGACGCGCTGAAAGAAAAGGGCGTCAAAGGCGTGTTTTTCGTCACCATGGACTACGTCAAAAGCGCACCGGAGCTGGTGCAGCGCATCATTGACGAGGGGCACGTGCTGGGCAACCCTTCGGTGCACCACCCCAGTATGCCCTCCTGCACCGCCGAAGAGGCCGAGCAGGAGATCATGGGGCTGCACGAATACGTCAAAGAGAATTTTGGGTACGAGATGACGCTGTTCCGTTTTCCGCGGGGCGAATTCAGCGAAAAAACGCTGGTGCAGGCCAGGGATCTGGGCTATGCCAGCGTGTTCTGGAGCTACGCCTATGTGGACTGGAAGACCGACGCCCAGCCGGACGTGGCCGCCAGCCTTGCCAAACTGACCAAAGCCGCGCACCCGGGGGCGATCTACCTGCTGCACACCGTCAGCTCCACCAATGCGGCGCTGATGGGCGATCTGATCGACAACCTGCAGGCAGCGGGGTACACCATCGGTCTGCTGCCGCACTGAAATACCGGATATCCGGGCTCTTCAAAAGGATGCTTCGCGCATCCTTTTTTTGAAAACACCGCTTGACAAACGCCTTGCCGATGACTATATTGTAATTGCGACCCGGCTTATATCAAAAAAAGGAATCAGGAGGTGATCCGTTATGGATAACGAAAACAAGAGAGATTATCAGTTTCTCGGAGACGAACACGTGGCCTATATTGAAAACGAGCACATCCGTCTGGGCATCAATCTGGCGCTGGGCGGCTGTGTCACCTATCTTGCCGAAAAGGGCGGCAAAAACCTCATCAACAGCCACGACTGGGGCAGACAGGTACAGATGTCCTTTTACGCCTATCCGGTGCCCTTTATCCCCGGGGGGAAGGAGATCAGCCCCGGCTGGCGGGATCTGGGCTGGAACCCCATCGGCTGCGGCGACGCCTTCGGCAACCGATCCCAGGTTCTGGAGTACAGCGTCGGCGAGACCGAGCTGTATGTCAAGTGCATCCCCATGCAGTGGCCGCTGAATAACGTCCCCGGCGACTGCACCTTTGAGATATGGTACCGGCTGAACGGCATGCAGGTGGAGGTGACCAGCCGCCTGAACAATGCCCGCGAGGACAAGACCGCCTACCCCGCCCGCGGGCAGGAGCTGCCCGCCGTGTACACCAACGGCGAATGGTGGCAGGCGGTGAGCTATGTGGGCAACGCCCCCTGCACCGGCGGCGAAGTGACCCGTCTGTACACCAAGACGGATCCCTGCTGGGACCCGCCCGCTTTTAAGGCCACCGAGCACTGGAGCGCACTGGTGGATGACAACGACTACGGCCTCGGCATCTGGATGCCCAGCACCGTCAATTTTGCCAGCGGCTGCTTCGGCACACCGGGCGTGGGCGGCCCCAAGGATGATCCCACCGGCTACATCAGTCCGCATCATAACGAAATCCTCGACCATGACATCGTATACACCTACGAGTACACCCTGATCGTCGGACAGCTGGAGGACATCCGTGCCGCCGCACTGGCAAAGGAAAAGGCCGCGCCCGACCCGCTGTGCTGGAAATTTGACGGTACGCGCGACCACTTCTGGTACAAAAACATCACCGACGCCGGTATTCCGGAAGAAAACGGCTGTCTGGACTTTACCTTTGCCGCAGGCGGCGTGCTGGCTTCTCCGCCGCAGCACATCCCCGTCGGCAAGACCAAACTGGTGCTGGACGCCGCCATTGACGGCGACGTGCCGGTAAAGGTGTGCCGCGACGTATACACCGGCACCTTCCATCTGGCCAACGGCGGCCAGCCGCTGCCGGAGGAGATCGTCACCGTGGAGGCGGGCGGCCGCCTGACCGGCGACGGCACACGGAAGGAATACACGCTCTCCCTCGGTCTGCCCGTCAACAGCATCGGCTTTAAGGTGGAATTCTGTGGTGAGGGTCACGCCCGCATCTGGGGCATCCGGGTGGAATAACGTCTGTCGTTACAGTGTGTCTTTGCACGTCTTACGGCACGCAAGAAAATGCCGCACATTGAAAAAGGAGGCCTCTTATGTACGAACGCTTTGTCGATCTCAGTTTTCTGGAGGACGATCATATCGTCTATGTGGAAAACGAGCACATCAAGCTGGGCATCAATCTGGCGCTGGGCGGTGCCGTCACCTATCTGGCCGCGCAGGGCGGCAAAAACCTTGTCAACAGTTACGACTGGGGACGGCAGATCCAGCTTTCCTTCTACGGTCTGCCCCGCCCCTATATCCCCGATGGCGTGGAGATCAGTGCCGACTGGGCGCACGCCAGCTGGAACCCCATCTCCTGCGGGGACGCTTTCGGCAACCGCAGCAAAATGCTGGAATACACCGTGAGCAAGGACTCCATTTACATAAAATGCCAGCCCATGCTGTGGCCGCTGAACAACGTGCCCGCCGAATGCACCTTTGAAAAATGGTACAAAATCGCGGGCAATCAGGTGGAGGTGACCAGCCGCATCAACAACGCCCGCTCCGACAAGACCCGCTACCCTGCCACCGGACAGGAGCTGCCCGCCGTATACGTCAACGGCGAATGGTGGAAAGCCGTCAGCTACGTGGGCAACGCCCCCTGCACCGGTGACGCCCTGACCCAGCCCTATACGCTGGAGGATGAGTGCTGGCCGCCCCGCCGTCTGTACGCCACCGAGCACTGGAGCGCACTGGTGGATAAAGACAACTTCGGCCTTGGCATCTGGATGCCCACCTCCACACAGGTCAGCACCGGCAGCTACGAAAGCGACGGCACCGGCGGCCCCAAGGACAACCCTACCGCCTACATGTGCCCGCACCACGAGGACATTCTGGACCACAACATTCAGTACAGCTTTGATTATGTGCTGATCGTCGGCACGGTGGATGAGATCCGTGCCGCCGCCGTGGCGAAGGAAAAAGCCCGCACCGATCTGTACAGCTGGAACTTTGACGGCAACCGCGGACATTTCTGGTACAGAAACATCACCGACGCGGGCATTCCGGAAAAGAACGGCTGTCTGGATTTCGCCTTTGCCGAAGGCGGCGTGCTGGTGTCTCCGCCGCAGCACATCCCCGCCACCAAAACCAGACTGGTGCTGGACGCCGCCATAGAGGGTGACGTGCCGGTGAAGGTGCACCGCAACGTGTACAGCGGTGTGTTCCGCAACAATTCCAACCGGGGCATCGTTCCGCCGGAGGAGACCGTCAGCATCACCGCCGGCGGCCGCCTGACCGGCGACGGCACACGGAAGGAATACACGCTTTC
The DNA here is from genome assembly GCA_964649475.1 of uncultured Faecalibacterium sp. GTDB lineage: Bacteria > Bacillota > Clostridia > Oscillospirales > Ruminococcaceae > UBA1762. The sequence continues at coordinate 1,027 of CAZYRD010000086.1, read as the reverse complement.
TCTCGGCCTGCCCGTCAACAGCATCGGCTTTGAGGTGGAATTCTGCGGTGAGGGTCACGCCCGCATCTGGGGCGTCCGGGTGGAATGACGGCCATCCCCCCTTTCCACGCAAAACAAAAATCCGCATACTGCAAAGGAGAAGTTTTACAATGTTTAACGGAAAAATGAAAGCACTGACCTTCAGCTACGACGACGGCGTTGCACAGGATATCCGGCTGATCCGTCTGTTTGACAAATACGGCATAAAGGGCACCTTCAACCTGAACAGCGGCACGTTCGGAAGCGAAAGCCGTCTGCTGCACTACGGCAAGCTCGGCGGCAGGCTGGTGGAGTACAACAAGGTGCGCGCACAGGATGTGAAATACATCTATGAGGGGCACGAGGTCGCCGTACACACCCTGCACCACGCCAACCTGATCGATCTGCCCCACGATGTATCCATCAAAATGGAAGTGGAGCAGGACAGACTGCAGCTCAGCGAGCTTTGCGGCTATGAGGTCGTCGGCATGGCCTACCCCGGCGGCGGCCCCTGCTACGACAAACGGGCAGTGGAGATCGTCCGGAACCAGACCGGCATCAAATACGCCCGCGGAACCGATTCCACCTATACATTCGATCTGCCCGCTGATCTCATTGATTTCAGCCAGACCTGTATGCACTGCGATCCGAAGCTGTTTGATCTGGGCAGACAATTTCTGGAGCTGAAGCCGGACAGGCCGCAGCTGTTCTATATTTACGGGCACGCATATGAATTTGATGCGGAGGATAACTGGAAGCAGTTTGAGGAATTTCTGGAGATGATGAGCGGCCGGGACGACATCTGCTATTGCACCAACCGGGAGGCACTGCTGGGATACTGACCGCCCCGCGTACGCAAACAAAAACGCGGAAAGAAACCTCCTGCATATATCACCAAATAAAAAAGCTGCCGCACGGAAGCGTTCCGTGCGGCAGCTTTTGTTATTCTTTCGGGGGATTGTCCTCGATGGCAGCGATCTCGCCGCTGTCCAGCCGGATGGTGCGGTCG
>CAZYRD010000085.1:0-9949 GCA_964649475.1 uncultured Faecalibacterium sp. | reverse complement strand
TGGCGTCCACCACGGTTTTGACCTTGCAGCCGTCCCACAGGGCGTCGTCGCCTTCCAGATACAGCTCCCAGTCGCCGTTGCCCAGCGGGGTCAGCGGGTGACCGGTGAGGTCCCAGTTGTTGAAGTCACCCTCCAGATACAGCTGGTAGGCGCCGGGGGCCCATTCGCGATAGACCCAGCCGCCCGGCACACGGTGGAAGCCGTAGTAGTTGTGGGCGTTGGCAAAATCATACAGGGCGGCGCCCTCCGGCAGAAGGCGCTGTTTGGTTTCGTGATACAGCTGCATACGCAGATCGATATCACCGGCAAAGGGCTGCAGCTGGGGGTTGAGCTCCAGAATACGGTACATAACAGATGGTCTCCTTTCTATGGTCCGCTGCGCGGCGGCAGTCGGCGGCGCCGGCTGCGCTGCAGAGTGTTATCTTCCCTATCAATATACCATAAATATGCCGCAAGCACAAGGCGAAGCTTTTGCCGCGATTTGTCCGTTTTTTGCCAAAAGGGTCGGTTCCCGGCGCAGCGCAGGCTGCGGGCACTCAGCGCGGCCCGTCAGCGGGTACCGATCTGCACCGCCGCCCCGCCGGCGCGCACATGGGCCAGCAGGCGGGCGGTCAGCTCTTCGCGCACGGCAGCGTGTTGGGGCGAGCGCCACAGATTGTTGTGGAACAGCGGGTCGGCGGCAAGGTCGACGAGCTTGCCGTCATAGCGCTCCGGCGGCACGGGAGCGCCGTTTTCCTCCAGCGTGATGTCCATGCTGTACGCCTGCGTGCGGATGCAGGCGCGGCGGCGGCCGCTCATAAAGATCTCGCCAAAGACCGCGTCCTTGCCGCCCTCGAACATGTTTGCACCTTCGAACTGCGGGTCGGCGGGCAGGCCGCACAGCGCCAGCAGCGTGGAGGCGATGTCCACACACTCGGTCAGGCCGGTGTACGTGCCCTGCGGCACGCCCGGCCCGGCAAGGATGCAGGGCACGTTGGAGGTGACATCGTAGAACACGCACTTCTGGAACTGGCCGTACTCGCCCATCAGGTCGCCGTGGTCGGAGGTGAACAGGATGATGGTGTTTTCGTACTCGCCGATGTCCTTCAGGTGCTGCAGCAGACGGCCCACCTCGGCGTCGATATGGCTGACAAGGGCGTTGTAGGTGCGGCGCATGTGCTGGAAGTCCTCCTCGGTGTGGGCGGCGTAATACGAGGTGCCGCCGAACAGCTCCCAGCCGTTCTTTTCGTAGTCGGGCAGGTTTTCCAGCAGCTGCGGCGCGGGTCTATCCCATGCGTAGGTTTTGTCCCTGTACATGCTGTACCATGGCTCCGGTGCCAGCACGGGGGTGTGGGGCGCAAGATAGCTGACCCGCATCAGGAATGGACGGCGCACATGGCCGTAGCAGTTCATCCACTCGATGGCGTGGTCGGTGACGTAGCGGGTGGGCGAAACGCGGGCGTCCTGCGGGTAGCGGCCCGCAAGGATGATGTTGTTTTTATCATGGCCGAGGTGCAGCACCCCGTGCTCCTCTTCGCTGTAAGGCGGCTGCAGCGCGCAGAAATGCCCCACGTCGATCAGGTGCTCCAGATGCCAGTTTTCGCCCCAGGAGCCGTGGTGCGGGGTGTGGTATTTACCGAAATTTGCAGTGGCCCAGCCCTGCTGCAGAAACAGCTCCGGAAAGGCTTTCAGGTCCTGCGGCCATTTGCCGCCGTTGTAGTGGACGCTGTTTTCCAGTATGCCGGTACGGCAGGGGTAGCAGCCGGTCAGCTCGCTGACGCGGGCGGGCACGCACACCGGCGAGGCGGTGAAGTGCCTTTGAAACAGCGCGCCTTCACGGGCGAGGGCGTCGATGTTGGGGGTAAAATTGTCGCCGCCGCAGCAGCCCAGCGCGTCCCTGCGCAGCTCGTCGGCCTGGATCCACAGGATATTGTACGGTTTCAAGGGGTGGATCGCCTCCTTCATCCTTTATTAAGTTCAATATAGCACCCTCCGCTCCATCCGTCAAGCAGAGAGAGTTTTGCATTTGCCGCATTTTGCACGGTTTATTTTTTTTGCGGATTGTGGTATACTTCTTTTTGACAAAACGCACGCGGCGTGCTGCGCCGCAATCTCTGCCGGCAGCTGCCGGGAAAGGCGGCACTTTCTTTGGATAAATACAAAAAGCTTATCACCAACACGCTGCTGTTTGCGCTCAGCAGCTTCGGCTCCAAGGTGCTGGTCTATCTGATGATGCCGCTGTACACCGGCATTCTCAGCCCGGACGAGTACGGCATCATCACCAACATCCAGGATACCAGCCAGCTGCTGCTGCCGCTGGCCTGCGTGGGCATCACCAACGCCATCATCCGCTTTGGGCTGGATTCCTCCTGCGACAAAAAGGCGGTGTTCACCGGCGGATTTGCCGCGCTGGGCATTGGCACGGCGCTGGTGGCGCTGCTGTACCCGGTGCTTTGCATCGACACCGAGCTGGACGGCTACCGCTGGCTGGTGTACCTGTACGTCATTGTCAGCTGCGCCCGCAACCTGTGCAGCCAGTTTGTCCGCGCGCGGCAGCTTACCCGGCTGTACGCCGTTGACGGCCTGCTGAACACCACCCTGCTGGTGGCGTTTTACGTCATCTACCTCATCCCGTGCAGGCTGGGCATCGTGGGCTATGTGCTGGCCACCATCACGGCGGACGCGCTTTCGGCGGTGTTCCTCATCGTCACGGCAAAGCTGCACCGGTTCTTTGACGTGCGCAGCTTCGACAAGGCTCTCTTCGGCGGCATGTTAAAATACAGTGTGCCGCTGATCCCCGCCAGCATGTTCTGGTGGATCACCAACGCCAGCGACAAAAAATTCGTGCTGTACATGCTGGGCGCAGAGGAAGCCGGTCTGTACGCATTTGCCTATAAGATCCCCAACCTGCTGATGCTGGTGAGCACGCTGTTCACCGAGGCGTGGCAGCTTTCCGCCGTGGCGGACGCCGGCACCGGCGAGGAACGCAGCAGCTTTTTCAGCAAGGTGTTCGCCGGGTACCAGAGCATTCTTACCGTGGGCGCCTCCGGCATCATCCTGTTCTCGCGGCTGTTCGTCACCATTCTGGACGGCAGCGGCGGCGAATATTTCGGTGCATGGCGGTACATTCCCATTCTTGTCATCGCCACGGTGTACAGCTGCTATGCCGGTTACATGAGCAGCGTATACATGGTGGAGAAAAAGTCCAGCCTGAACCTGTACACCACCATGGCGGGCGCGGGGCTGAACCTTGTGCTGAACGCACTGATGATCCCGGCGTTTGGAGTCAACGGCGCCACCGTCGCCACCTTCCTCAGCTATCTGCTGGTGTTTGTGCTGCGCGTTGTCAGCAGCCGGAAATACATCCCGTTTGACATCCACCTGCCCCGCATGGTGTTCAACACCGTACTGCTGTTTGCCCAGGCGGCGATGCTGCTGCTGGATGTGAGCTGGTGGGTATGGGGCTGCGGCGCCGTGTTTGCGGTGCTGGCGGCGGTGAACTTCCGCGAGCTGCTGCAGCTGGCCGAAAAGCTGCTGCGCCGCCGCAAAAGGGCGTAAGAGCCTTTTCACCGGCCGGGGATGCACGGACAAAGCCGCCCGTACCGGAGAAAACCGCCCGTATCGCATCCATTTCACCAAAAAGGAGGCTGCCGTATGGAATCCGACACCCGTGAACTTCTGCAGGCCATGGAGGCCCGGCTGGAACGCATGGAGGCCCGCCAGAAAGCCCAGCAGAAGCGCTTTCTGCTGGCAGGGGCCGTTCTGGTGCTGCTGGCGGCGCTGCTGTTTGCCGCGCTGATGCCTGCGGTGCGCCGGTACAACGCCCTGCTGGATACGCTGGAGCCGGTGGGCAGCGCCCTTGCCCAAATGGACGTGCAGGCGCTTTGTGCCGCACTGGAGGGTTTTGCCGGGGTGGAGCTTTCCGGTCTGGAGGGGCTGGACGCCGCCGCGCTGACCGAAATCACCCAAACGCTGCAGCAGCTGGACCCCGAAACGCTGGCAAAAAGTCTGGAAAAGCTGCAGCAGATCGACGTTGACCGGCTGAACGGCGCACTGGCCCAGATGGAAAAGGTGCTGGCGGATCTGGACGGTCTGGACGCCGATGCCATCAACACCGCCATTGCCAATATGAACAAGGCGCTTGCGCCATTGATGAAACTGTTTGACTGAGCCCCCTCGAACCCCATCCGCACATATCCCCGCAAAGCAAAGGAAGGTAATCCATGACTGCACTTATCATCGTTCCGGTCGTTTTCGCCACGCTGGTGCTGTTTCTCATCGCACCGGCCCGTCCCCGTCCCGAGCAGAAAAAGCCCTTTTACAAACGCAACTTCGCCCACCGCGGCCTGTACGCGCAGGACCAGTCCGTGCCGGAAAACTCCATGGCGGCGTTCCGCGCGGCTGTCGCCGCCGGTTACGGCATCGAGCTGGACATCCGGCTTTCCAAAGACGGTCAGGTGGTGGTGTTCCACGACGACACCCTGAAGCGTGTGTGCGGCGCGGACGGCCGCGTGGACGACTACACGCTGGAGGAGCTGCGCGGCTTTGCCCTGTACGGCAGCGACCAGCACATTCCGCTTTTTACCGAGGTGCTCACCCTTGTGGACGGCCGCGTGCCGCTGATCATCGAGCTGAAAAACGGCCCGTGGAACACGCAGCTTTGCGAAAAGGCGTGGGCGATTCTGCTGCAGTACACCGGTGCATTCTGTGTGGAAAGCTTTGACCCCCGCATTGTGGCGTGGTGGAAAAAACACGCCCGTCAGGTGCTGCGCGGACAGCTGTCCTCCACCTACCGCGACCTGCGCAGGCATCAGGGCGCGGCGGTCTGCTTTGCGGTGTCCCGCCTGCTGACCAACGTGCTGGCGCGGCCCCATTTTGTGGCGTACAGCAAACACCGGACAAGCTGGCTGGCAAAGCTGTGCGTGCGCCTTGGCGCCATGCCGGTGGTGTTTACCGCCCGCCCGGAGGACGACGTGAAAAAGCTGCAGCGCGAAAACGACGCCGTGATTTTTGAATATTACAGCCCGCTGATCCGGTATTGAGCGCGCCGCAGCCCTCTTTGCAGCTTTCAAAAGATAACCCCGCCGCGGAGCATATTTTCCGCGGCGTTCTTTTGTGGAGCTGCTTTTTCCAAAGGGCCGCACAGCGGCCCGTGCGCGGCGGCCTGTATGCACCGGCCTGTGTCCGGAGGCCTGTGCGCACCGCCCTTCGCCCGTCACACATGTTAAAAAAATAACCAATTTCCTCACCCCCCGCCCCGCGGAATCGTGCAGTTGTACAAAATTGAAAAAATGGGGAGAAAATCCCCTTTTTACTCTTGAATAATGCGGACAAGTTGAGTATACTGATAGATGGCGAAGACCGTCCGGCAGCATGCCGCAGACGGCTTTGCGTTGATACAGGTATCCATGAGAACATTTATGATAAAGGAGTAATCATCATGAGCAAACTGGGCAAACGTACCGTAGAAGATCTGAACGTCAAAGGCAAGCGCGTACTGGTTCGCGTGGACTTCAACGTTCCCATGAAAGAGGGCGTCATCACCAACGACAACCGTATCGTTGCCGCTCTGCCCACCATCAAGAAGCTGATCGCCGACGGCGGCCGCGTCATTCTGTGCAGCCATCTGGGCAAGCCCAAGAACGGCCCCGAGGCCAAGTTCAGCCTGGAGCCCTGCGCCGTGCGTCTGTCCGAGCTGCTGGGTCAGCCCGTTGTCTTTGCCAACGATGATGAGGTCGTGGGCGCCAACGCCAAGGCCGCTGTCGAGGCCATGAACGACGGCGACGTCGTGCTGCTGCAGAACACCCGCTTCCGCAAGGAAGAGACCAAGAACGGCGAGGCTTTCAGCGCCGAGCTGGCCAGCCTGGCTGAGGTCTACGTCAACGACGCTTTCGGTTCCGCTCACCGCGCCCACTGCTCCACCGTCGGCGTTACCGAGCACATCAGGGACACCGCCGTCGGTTACCTGATGGCCAAGGAGATCGAGTTCCTGGGCAACGCCGTTGAGAACCCCGTCCGTCCCTTCCTGGCTATTCTGGGCGGCGCCAAGGTCGCTGACAAGCTGAACGTCATCGACAACCTGCTGACCAAGGTCGACACCCTGATCATCGGCGGCGGCATGGCCTACACCTTCCTGGCCGCCAAGGGCTACGAGGTCGGCAACTCTCTGCTGGACAGCGAGAAGATCGAGTACTGCAAGAACATGATGGCCAAGGCTGAGGCCAACGGCGTCCAGCTGCTGCTGCCCATCGACACCGTCGTTGCTGCCGGTTTCCCCGATCCCATCGACGCCCCCATCGAGACCAGGACCGTTCCCTCCAACGAGATCCCTGCCGACATGGAAGGCATGGACATCGGCGTCAAGACCCGCGAGCTGTTTGCCGAAGCTGCCAAGACCGCCAAGACCGTCGTCTGGAACGGCCCCATGGGCGTGTTTGAGAACCCCAGCCTGTGCGAAGGCACCCTGGCTGTCGCCAAGGCTCTGGCCGAGACCGACGCCACCACCATCATCGGCGGCGGCGACTCTGCTGCTGCTGTTATGAAGCTGGGCTTCGCCGACAAGATGAGCCACATCTCCACCGGCGGCGGCGCTTCTCTGGAGTATCTGGAAGGCAAGGGCCTGCCCGGCGTTGACGCCATCCAGAACGACTGATTTTTCAGCCGCTGACACCGGTTTTTGCAAACCGGCCCGACCGACCAATACGGCTGCGCGGGATTCGCGCAGCCGCATCCCTTTTGAAAAAACACACAACGAGGTAATCGACAATGAATAAAGCCACCCGCAAGGCCGTCATCGCCGGCAACTGGAAGATGAACAAGACCCCCGCCCAGGCCGCTGCTCTCATCGACGAGATGCTGCCCCTGGTGAAGGACGCCGACTGCGAAGTCGTCATCTGCGTCCCTTACGTTGACCTGGCTGTCGCCGTTGAAAAGTGCAAGGGCTCCAACGTGAAGGTCGGCGCCCAGAACGTCCACTTCAAGGCCAGCGGCGCCTACACCGCCGAGATCTCTGCCGAGATGCTGAAGGAAGTCGGCTGCGAGTACGTCATCACCGGCCACAGCGAGCGCCGTCAGTACTTTGGCGAGACCGACGAGACCGTTAACCTGCGCACCCTGGCCGGTCTGAACGCCGGTCTGAAGGTGATCGTCTGCGTGGGCGAGACCCTGACCCAGCGCGAGCAGGGCATCACCGCCGAGCTGGTCGCTCTGCAGACCAAGATCGCCCTGAAGGATGTCACCGCCGAGCAGATGGCAAACGTCATCATCGCTTACGAGCCCGTGTGGGCCATCGGCACCGGCAAGACCGCCACTGCCGACCAGGCTCAGGAAGTCTGCGCCATTGTGCGTGACGTTGTTTGCGAGCTGTACGGCAAGGAAGTTGCCGAAGCTACCACCGTGCAGTACGGCGGCAGCATGAACGCCGGCAACGCCGACGAGCTGCTGGGCAAGCCGGACGTGGACGGCGGCCTGATCGGCGGCGCCTCTCTGAAGGCCCCCGACTTCGCCACCATCGTTGCCGCTGCCAGCAAATAAGCAATAACGCTTTCATAGACCAGCCCAAGTGGGGCGGTGGCCCTGCCGCCGCCCCACTCTACTTTTTTTGATTTTCAGTAGTATAATTCAAGGAGAAAACGCACACTATGAAACCTGTAATGCTTTGCATTATGGATGGCTTCGGCTGCCGCGATGACGCCCGCGCCAACGCCATCGATACCGCCCGCACCCCCAACCTGGACAAGCTGTTTGCCACCTGCCCCCACACTCAGATCGGCGCTTCCGGCATGGACGTTGGTCTGCCTGACGGCCAGATGGGCAACAGCGAGGTCGGCCACACCAACATCGGCGCCGGCCGCGTGGTATATCAGGAGCTGACCCGCATCACCAAGGCCATTCAGGACGGCGATTTCTTTGAAAACGACGTGCTGAAGGCTGCCATGGAAAACGCCAAAAAGCCCGGCGCTGCCCTGCATCTGTACGGCCTGCTGTCCGACGGCGGCGTACACAGCCACAACACTCACCTGTACGGCCTGCTGGAAATGGCCAAGCGCGAGGGCGTGCAGGACGTATTCATCCACTGCTTTATGGACGGCCGCGACACCCCGCCCGCTTCCGGCAAGGACTACGTCAGGGAACTGACGGCCAAGTGCGGGGAGATCGGCGTGGGCAAGGTGGCCACCATCTGCGGCCGTTACTACGCCATGGACCGCGACAACCGCTGGGACCGTGTGCAGAAAGCCTATGACGCGCTGGTGCTGGGCAAGGGCGAGACCGCTGCCTGCGGCGTGTGCGCCATGCAGAACAGCTACGACGCCGGCAACACCGACGAGTTTGTACTGCCCACCGTCATCGAGGGCACCGGCCGCATCAAGGCCGGCGACAGCGTCGTGTTCTTCAACTTCCGTCCCGACCGCGCCCGCGAGATCACCCGTACGCTGGTGGATCCCGACTTCAACGGTTTTGAGCGCGAGAACGGCTGCTTCCCGCTGTACTACGTCTGCTTTACCCAGTATGACGCCACCATGCCCAATGTGGAGGTGGCCTTCAAGCCGCAGAGCCTGAAGAACACGCTGGGCGAGTATCTTGCCGCCTGCGGCAAGACCCAGCTGCGCATTGCTGAAACTGAGAAGTACGCCCACGTCACCTTCTTCTTCAACGGCGGCGTTGAGGCCGCCTGCGCCAACGAGGACCGCGCCCTGATCGCCAGCCCCAAGGTCGCCACCTACGACCTGAAGCCGGAGATGAGCGCTTACGAAGTGGCCGAGGAGTGCTGCGCCCGCATCGCGTCCGACAAGTACGACGTGATCATCCTGAACTTTGCCAACTGCGACATGGTTGGCCATACCGGCGTGTTTGACGCCGCTGTTGCCGCTGTGGAAGCCGTTGACGCCTGCGTGGGCAAGGTCATTGACGCCGTGCTGGCCAAGGGCGGTGCGGTTCTGCTGACCGCTGACCATGGCAACGCCGACTACATGGCCGACGAGGACGGCACCCCCTTCACCGCGCACACCACCAACCCGGTGCCCTTCCTGGTGGCCGGCGCCGGTGAGGTTGCCCTGCGTGAGGGCGGCCGTCTGGCAGACATTGCCCCCACCATGCTGAAGCTGATGGGTCTGGCTCAGCCTGCCGAGATGAGCGGCGAGAGCATCATCCTGTAATTCTCCATATCCCCGTTTTAACTTTTGCCCTCAAAGCCGGCCGGTCACGGCCGGCGGGGTAAACTTTCGGAGTGCCGCACATGCGGCCGCTCCCCATCCAGGGCCGTGAACATCGGCCATACAGAAAGGATCCTGTTTATATGGAAAGCAAGGAAAGAAGAGTAGGTACTGTTTCCCGCGGCATCCGCTGCCCCATCTTCCGTGAGGGCGACGATCTGGCCGCTCTGGTGGTGGACAGCGTGCTGGCCGCCGCCGAAAGCGAAGGCTTTGCCATGCGCGACCGCGACGTTATCTCCATCACCGAAAGCGTGGTCGCCCGCGTTCAGGGCAACTACGCCAGTGTGGATGCCATCGCCGCCGACGTGCGCGCCAAGCTGGGCGGCGAAACCGTCGGCGTCATCTTCCCCATTCTGTCCCGCAACCGTTTTGCCATCTGCCTGCGCGGCATTGCAAAGGGCTGCAAAAAGGTGGTGCTGATGCTCAGCTATCCCTCTGACGAGGTGGGCAACGAGCTGGTCAGCCTGGACAAGGTGGACGAGGCCGGCGTTAACCCTTACTCCGATGTGCTGAGTCTGGAGCGCTACCGCGAGCTGTTCGGCTACGGTGTGCACGAGTTCACCGGCGTGGACTACGTGCAGTACTACGGCGATCTGGTACGCGAGTGCGGCGCCGAGGTGGAGATCGTCTTCGCCAATCAGGCCAAGGCCATTCTGGACTACACCGACTGCATCATCAACTGCGACATCCACACCCGCGCCCGCACCAAACGCATTCTGAAAGCCGCCGGCGCAAAGATCGTGTGCGGACTGGACGAT
>CAZYRD010000084.1:0-9972 GCA_964649475.1 uncultured Faecalibacterium sp. | reverse complement strand
GGGCAGGTCGCTCATGGGGCGGAACACGTTCACGTCCTCGCCGACGGGATGGATGATGTCGTTGATGCCCTGCTGGATGATGACGGTGTCCGCACCGTCGGTGGGGACCTCGTGGGCAAAGCGGTTTTCGCCGGAAAGCCCATAGCTTTCGTAAGTCAGGCAGCTGTACTGCCGCAGAATGCGCGAGCCGCTGGTGGCGCGGCGGATGACGGCGGTTCTGGCATAGCCTTCCGCGTAGCAGCGCATGGCCAGATGGTCGGGCCAGTCCTGCGCGGTGATGGAATCGCCGTAGCAGACAATGCTGCGGTTGCCCGCATCCGTCAGCACCGACACGTTGCTCAAAAAGTAGAACAGATGGGTCTTGCGGGAGGTCATGATGTCCACAGCGGCGTTTTCGGTCTGGTCGCCGTTGGCGTACAGCCCCTCCGAAAGCGGCCCGCAGGCGTATACCACCGAACGCATCAGCGTGAAATCCGCAAGGTAGAAGCTGACCTGCAGCAGCTCCTCGGCGCGCAGCTCCACGGCCAGCGGGTCGGTCACTACGTGCTCGCCCGCCGGTATGGTCACGCTGCGCGCACCGCCGCACAGCACGGGGTAAAATTCACCGCCGTAAAACACGGTGATCTTATCCAGTGTGATCGCCTCGGTGCCGCAGTAGTTGTCAAAGGTCAGCCGCAGCGCGCTGCCCGCAAACGGCAGCTGAATGGGGTAGCGGATGGTGATATCCTTGGCGTACCGCTCGGGACGGTTTTCCGCCACGCTGACTGCATTGCCCCACACGCTTACCCAGTTCTGTGCGTTTTCCATCGTTTGCGCTCCTGTTCTGAAAAAAGTTGTTTTTCTCTGACACTATCATACCATACCGTACAGAAATTGCAAGAAAAGCCTTGACTTTCCGGTGCGGCAAACGGAGAAGCTTCCGGTGCGCGTCGGAACATGCGGCGATTTTAACGCGATAAGCCGCTGAAATTACTACAAATTTTTGTAAAAATCCTTGTAATGTTGCGGTGGTATTGCTATAATAATGATGTATACCTGTTTGGAAAAATCTTTGTGCGGGAGGTGAGGGCTTTGAACGAAAAGGACGAGCTGCGGTTGCTGATCGACGCCATCCTCACTGAAGTGCGCCGCAAAACGGCGGACAGCAAGGTGGTGCATACCGAGACCTATCGCGATGAACCCATCCTGCGCACCGGCGCGCAGCTTGCTGCCAGCATTGCAAAAAACGACCCTCCCGAAAAATACGCCCAGATGCGCCGGCTGGCAAACGGCCCCATGGGCAGCCGCCAGTACGACCCGGCGCTGTTCTGCCGACAGGCGCGCTTTATGGCTGACCATGAGGACGACTACGAATACCGCGGCGAATTTGTGCAGTATTTTCCCACCTATCAGGCCATGAACAGCCTGCAGCTGCGGGGGTATTTTTCCTGGCGCACACAGGTGCGCCGGGGCAACGTGCAGCGCACCTCGCTCTCGTTTGCATTTGTGTACATCTACGAGCTGCTGAATCTGGTGGGAGAGGAGTTCCCGCAGATCGCTTACGAGCGCCTGCGCTGGTTCTGGAACGCCTACCGCCGGCACGATCCCCGCATCGACAGCTACATGCGGCAGTGGCTGTGCGACTTTGTGGTGTATTACGGGCTGGAACGCAGCCTGCTGGACGATTTTCTGGACACCGCCGCCGAGGACACCATGCTGGTGCTGCTGGACCGCCGCTCGCACACGCCGCAGCAGGTGTTTGAAGCGCTGCAGACCATGTCTGCCTATGACCTTACCCGCTCGCGCCTGTACCGGCAGTACCCGCAGGACGTGCAGGCCGTTGTGTGCGATGTGTTTGACCAGCTTTCGGAATATTACGAAAAGCATCGCAAAAACACCCTGTGTGAAAAACTGTTCGGGCGGCTGCTCTCCGGCCCCTGCCGCCTGTTTGATTCCGCTGTATTCGAGGACACCCGCCGTTACGAGGACTATGAATACGTCATCAATCCGCTGCACGTCTACCGGTGCAAAAACGGGGCGTGGAGCTCCACCCGCTTTTACGGAGCGGCCCGCAAAAGCAAGGAGCTGGGTGCCATTTTAAAAACCGTGGACAGCGCCATGCGCGCCCCGTGGGGGCTTGCGCCCATCCAGCCCGGCAACGACACCCGCCTGCTGGCTGGCATTGTGGAAAAAGCCATCGCAAAGGTGCAGCAGCGCAAGGCGGAGGAAGCCGCTGCCGAAGCTGAGGCCGCCCGCCCGAAGGTGCAGCTGGATCTCTCCCGTCTTTCCGGCATCCGGCAGGCTGCCGCCGTCACGCGGGACAAGCTTCTGGTGGAGGAAGAATTGTCTTTTTCCGCAGAAAAACAGACGGCTGCTCCCGCCGCCCCTGCGCCTCAAAATGCTTCGGCACAGCCCGCGGGACCCGTGCCCTCCGCTCCCGTGGCTCCAAATACCCCGCTGCCGCCCGCACCCGCTGTGCCTGTGACCGAAACGGCCCCGCTGCCAACTGCGCCCGTCGTTCCCGTGGTGGAAACCGCCCCGCAGCCCTCCGCGCCGGAACAGGCGCCTCCCTGCGGCCTCACCGCCGCCGAATACGCCTTTGTGCACGCGCTGCTGTACGGGCAGGACTGGGCCTCCGCTGCCAAAAAACACGCTCTGCTGCCCTCGGTGGCGGCGGATTCCGTCAACGAAAAACTGTTCGACCTCTTCGGCGATACCGTCATCGTGTTTGAAGCCGACGACCCCGCCCTGCTGGAGGATTACACCGACGAACTGAAAGGGATCATTCCGCTATGAAAATACCCAAACGCATCGCCTCCGCCGTCATCAACTCGCTGAAAGGCGGCGTTGTGCCCCGCATCGGCCTGCCCTACATCACCGTGGGCCGCGACACCGAGATCGACGCCCTGCTGCACGATGTGGATATCATCGCGGACGGCGGCGCCTCCTTCCGCTTTATCGTGGGCAAATACGGCAGCGGCAAAAGCTTTCTGCTGCAGACCATCCGCAACTACGTGATGGACCGCGGCTTTGTGGTGGCGGACGCCGACCTTTCGCCGGAGCGCCGCCTGCAGGGCACCAAGGGGCAGGGGCTTGCCACCTATAAGGAGCTCATCCGCAACCTTGCTACAAAGACCCGGCCGGAGGGCGGCGCCCTCACCCTCATTCTTGACCGGTGGATCAGCGCCGTGCAAAGTGAAGCTGCGGTGGAAAGCGGCCTTTTGCCGGAGGATCCTGCCTTTGCCGCGCTGGTGGAAAAGAAGATCTTTGCTGTCATCTCCGCCCTCAACGAGATGGTGCACGGCTTCGACTTCGCCCGGCTGCTCACCATTTACTACCGTGCCGCCGTGGACGGCGACGACGCCCAAAAAGCGCTGGTGGTCAAGTGGTTCCGAGGCGAGTACAGCACCAAAAGCGAAGCGAAGGCCGAGCTTGGCGTCAACATCGTCATCACCGACGACGACTGGTACGAATACATCAAGCTGTTTGCCGCGTTTTTGAAAAAAGCGGGCTACAACGGCATGCTGGTGCTGATCGACGAGCTGGTGAACATTTACAAAATTCCCAACAGCATCACCCGCCAGTACAACTACGAAAAGATCCTTACCATGTACAACGACACCCTGCAGGGCAAGGCACAGCATCTGGGAATTATCCTGTGCGGTACGCCCCAGTGCATCGAGGACACCCGCCGCGGCGTGTTCAGCTACGAGGCGCTGCGCAGCCGTCTGGCGGAGGGCAAGTTCAGCCGCGAGGGCGTCAAGGATATGCTGGCACCCATCATCCGGCTGGAGCCTCTCACCGCCGAGGAGCTGCTGGTGCTGGTGGAAAAGCTGGCGGAGATCCACGCCGGTCTGTTTGAGTATGAACAGACCCTTACCCAGCAGGATCTGGTCAGCTTTATCGAGATCGAATTCGGCCGCATCGGCGCGGACAGCAGCATCACCCCGCGTGAGGTCATCCGCGATTTCATCGAGCTGCTGAACATCGTGTGCCAGAACCCGGATGTGGACGTGCGCGCGCTGCTGGGCAGCGAAAGCTTCGCCTATGCCCGAACCCCTGCCGTGCAGGAAGCTGCCGGTACCGATTTTGCCGAATTTGAGCTGTAAGCGGCGGGCTTTCCGCTGTCCGAAAGCCTTTTTGCGTTTGCCGGAGCGGCCCTTCAACGCCGGCAGGAGGCACCATGAACATTTTTGAACGCTACGCCCCCTTTGTGCAGGATCACATCTACCGCAGCAACTGGCAGTCGCTGCGCGCCATACAGGTGGCGGCGGGGGACGCCATCTTCAATACCGACGACCACGTTCTGCTGTGCGCGTCCACCGCGTCCGGTAAGACGGAGGCCGCTTTTTTCCCCATCCTTACCGAATTTTCCGAAGATCCGCCCGCCTCGGTGGGCGCCATCTACATCGGCCCGCTCAAGGCGCTCATCAACGACCAGTTTCTGCGCCTCAACGACCTGTGTGCCGAAGCGGAGATCCCCGTCTGGCACTGGCATGGGGACGTGGCGCAGTCGCACAAGGCAAAAATGCTGAAAAATCCCAGTGGTATTCTGCAGATCACGCCGGAATCGCTGGAGGCGCTGCTGCTGCACAAGCACGCCGCTGTGGCAAAGCTGTTCGGCGACCTGCGTTATGTGGTCATCGACGAGGTGCACTCCCTGCTGCGGGGCGACCGCGGCGGCCAGACCATCTGTCTCATCGAGCGGCTCTCCCGCATGGCGGGGGTGGACCCGCGGCGCATCGGCCTGTCCGCCACCATCGGCGATCTGGAAGCCGCAGGGCGCTTTCTGGCCGCGGGCACCGGCCGCAATACCGTCATCCCCAAAATCGAAGCCAAAGGTATGAAGTGGCGGCTCTCTATGGAGCATTTTTACGTGCAGGGGCCGCAGGCGCAGGGCACGCCGGAAACGGAGGCCGCCGCGCTGCCGGTTCTGGAGGCGCCCACCGATGCCGCCCCCAAAGAGGCCGACCCCGGTATGGGCTATATTTTTGAACACACCCGCGGCAAAAAATGCCTGGTGTTCGTCAACTCCCGCGAGGAGTGCGAGGGCGTCACCACCAGCCTGCGGCAGTATTGCGAGCTCAAACACGAGCCGGACCGTTTTCTCATCCACCACGGCAATCTTTCCGCCTCCTACCGTGAGACCGCCGAGGCCGTGATGAAGGATGACGACCGGCAGATGACGACCGTTACCACCGCCACGCTGGAGCTGGGTATCGACATCGGCCGTCTGGAGCGGGCGTTCCAGATCAACGCGCCGTTCACGGTGTCCTCCTTTCTGCAGCGCATGGGCCGCACCGGCCGCCGGGACGCCCCACCGGAGATGTGGTTCGTCATGCGGGAGGAGCTGCCCGAAGCCCGTGCCATGCTGCCCACCACCGTCCCGTGGGAGCTGCTGCAGGGCATCGCGCTGGTGCAGCTGTATCTGGAGGAGCGCTGGGTGGAGCCGCCCAAGCTGGATCGGCTGCCCTTCAGCCTGCTGTACCACCAGACCATGAGCACGCTGGCCTCCTGCGGCGAACTGAGCCCCGCGGCGCTGGCTGCCCGGGTGCTGCCGCTGGCGGTGTTCCACCGCATCACGCAGGAGGACTTCCGCACCCTGCTGCGGCATCTGATCGGGATCGAACACATCCAGCGCACCGAGACCGGCGGTCTCATCGTCGGCCTTGCAGGCGAGCGCATCACCAACAATTTCAAATTCTACGCTGTTTTTCAGGAAAACGAGGAGTACACCGTCCGCTGCGCCAGTCAGGAGCTGGGCACCATTGTGCTGCCGCCGCCTGCGGGCGAAAAAATCGCCCTTGCCGGTGCGGTCTGGGTGGTGGAAGAGGTGGACCACAAGCGCCATCTGGTGTACTGCGAACCGGTCAAGGGCAAGGTGCCGGCATATTTTGGCCAGTGCCCCGGTGATATCAATACCAAAATTCTGGAGCGCATGCGCCGGGTGCTGGCGGAGGACACCGCCTACCCCTACCTGATGAAAAACGCCGCAGCGCGGCTGGCGCAGGCCCGGCACACCGCAAAAAATTCCGGCGTCGCCGCCGACCCGCTCATCAATCTGGGCGGGGATATGTGGTGCCTGTTCCCGTGGCTGGGCAGCTACGCCTTCCTCGCGCTGGAACGCTTTCTCAAGATCCGCTGCGCCGACGCACTGGGGCTCAAGGGCATGGACAGCAGCCGTCCGTATTTTATCCAATTCACCATGAAAGCAAGCAAAGCGGAGTTTTTCCGCGTGCTGGCCGAAGCGGTGGAGCAGCCGCTGGACCCCATGGAGCTTGTATATCCCAAAGAGGTCCCTCTGTTTGAAAAATACGACGAATTTCTGCCCGAAAGCCTTGTGAAAAAAGGCTTTGCCTACGGCATACTGGACATCGAGGGCATGCGGGCGCGCATCCGCGGCTGGTGCCGGGAACAGAACGGCTAGACCCGACGCATACTCTTGACAGCGGCACGGCAAACGGGTATCTTTAAAGAAGAGAGACGGCGCGGCCGCCGCAAAAATGAAACCGACACGGGACGGCGGAATGCCGCCGAAAGGAGAACACGCCCATGAAAAGCATCCAGTTTTATCTGACCCCGGCCGCGGGCAAGCGGCTTATCGCCAAGGGCGTTGCCGCCATGCCTGCCGTGCGCACCGCGCTTATGCAGGGCACGGTGGTCATTGTGGCGGGCACCACCAACGGCTATGTGGCCGAAGAGGTGCTGGCGTCCGTCAGCCAGTCCGCCGGGTTTGAAAAGAAGAATTTCTACCGCGGGGTCATCCGCGGGGCTTCCTCGCCCGCACCGCAGCCGGGCAATCAGGACGTGGTGCTGGAAAAAGGCGTCTGGCGGCGCGGCGCCACCATCTTTGACGTGGTGGAAAATCTCGGCCCGAAGGATGTCATCCTCAAAGGCGCCAACGCGGTGGAACTTGCCACCGGCGAAGCCGCCGTGTTCATCGGCAACCCCACCGGCGGCACCGTCAGCGTGGCCGCCGCAGCAGCGGTGGGCCGGCGGACGCAGCTCATTCTGCCCGTTGGTGTGGAAAAACGGGTGGAGGGCCCCCTGCGGGAGCTTTGCGCCCTGTGCAATGACCCTCAGGCGCAGGGCCTGCGGCTTTGGGCCGCACCGGGCCGCGCCTACACCGAGCTGGACGCCATCTGTCAGCTCTCCGGCGCCGAAGCACGCATCATCGGCGCGGGCGGCGTTGCCGGGGCCGAGGGCGGTGCCTACTTTGCCGCTGCCGGCGCCGACGCGCAGCTGGATATTCTGCAAAGCATCATCAGCGGGCTGCTTGCCACCCCGCCCTTTGTGCTGGAGTAAACCGTATGAAAAAGCAACCGCAAAAACAGGGAAAAACATCGCTCCGGCCGCAGAAAAACGCGGCGGTTCCGGTGCGGCAAAAAACACAGACAGCCCCGCCGACCCGTGCAAAGGCAGAGCTGAACCTGCAGGAACCGCCCGCTGCGGCGGCTGTGCTGAAGGAGCTGGCCGCGCGTAAAACGGAAACGGTCGCTGTCGTCGGCGGCGGTGCAGCGGGCATGGCGGCAGCCATTGCGGCGGCGCATACCGCAAAGGCACAGGGGCGTGAGGTGCGGGTCGTTCTGCTGGAAAAAGCCGACCGCGTGGGCCGCAAGCTGCTGGCCACCGGCAACGGGCGCTGCAATCTGGGGCACGAGCCGGTCCGTGCTGAAAACTATGCCACATGGCGGCGTTCCGCGGCGTCACAGGCTGCACTGGACGCTTTTCTTGCCGCACGCCCTGCGGGCGGCTCCGCCGCCTTTCTGGAGGATCTGGGACTGCTCATCCGTGAGGAGGAAGGCCGCCTGTACCCCTACTGCGGGCAGGCGGCTATGGTGCTGGATGTGCTGCGCGCAGCGCTGCATGCTGCGGGGGTCGTCGCCGTGTGCGGCTGCGGTGTAAGCGATATTGTGAAGACCGGCGGCGGTTTTATCATCCGGGCCGAAACCGCCGGTCAGCCGCTGCCCGCGCTGTTTGCGGGCCGTGTCATTCTTGCTGCGGGCGGCGCCGCTGCGCCCAAGCTGGGCGGCTGCCGGGACGGCTACGCGCTGGCAAAGGCGCTGGGGCACAGCTGTACGCCGCTGGCACCCGCGCTGGTGGGACTGCAGTGCACGATACCCGCGCCGGAAAAGGACGGCCGCACCGCTGACGTGCTGCCGGGGTTAAAAGGCATCCGCGCACAGGCGGCGGCCGCGCTTTATGACGGCGAAACGCTGCTTGCCGCCGACACCGGCGAGGTGCAGTTCAACGAGACCGGTCTGTCCGGCATTCCCGTGCTGCAGCTTTCGCTGCGCGTGCCGCAGGCAAAAGCGCCGCATATCGCGCTGGATCTGCTGCCGCAGCTTTCGCAGGCGGAGCTGGCGGCTCTGCTGGACGCCCGCTGTGCCGCCGCCCCCGCGCTGGAGGAGCTTCTGTTGGGCACGGTGCATAAAAAGCTGGGCTGCGCCGTGATGAAATGCGCCGGACTGGGCGCGCTTTCCCGCCGGGCGGACACGCTTTCCGCACCGGAGCGGCAGCGGCTGTGTGCGCTGCTGAAGTGCTGGCCGGTGGCTGTAGGCGGTCATCAGGGCTGGGACGGCGCACAGGTGGCGCTGGGCGGTGTGCCGCTGGAAGAATGCGATCCCCTGACCGGGGCTTCTCTTCGCTGCGCGGGGCTGTACCTCGCGGGCGAGGTGCTGGACTGCGCCGGTGAATGCGGCGGCTTCAATCTGGACTGGGCCTTCACCACCGGTGCGCGCGCGGGCGAACACGCAGTGCGCTCATTTGCCGAAGCGTAAATTCCCCTCCGATACAGAAATTTCATCAGCATCAAAAACAGCATCAAAAACTCTCTGCGCGGTAAAATGCCGGTGGCAGAGAGTTTTTTGCGTATAATTCCGAAAAAACTGCAGAAACTTGTGAAAAACAGCCGCGGGTACACCGCGAAAAAGGAGCGATGCACATGATGAAACCATCCCGCAGGGAATACGATAAAATGGTCAGGGACGCCAGCCCGAAATCCACCCTTCTGCCGGACTGTCTGTGGGCGTTTTTTGTCGGCGGGGCCATCTGCCTCCTCGGCGAAGCGCTGAACGCCCTGTACGCCCACTGGGGTTTTACCCTCACCGATGCCGGCACCCTCACCTCCGCCACGCTGGTGGGGCTTTCGGCGCTGTTCACCGCACTGGGCTGGTATCAGAAGCTGGCCACCAAGGCGGGCGCGGGCACGCTTGTGCCCATCACGGGCTTTGCCAACGCGGTGGTGTCGCCCGCCATCGAATTCAAAACCGAAGGCTGGATCAACGGCACCGGCGCCAAAATGTTCCAGATCGCCGGGCCGGTGATCGTCTACGGCATGTCGGCGAGTGTGGTGTATGGTTTGATTTATTGGATATGGACGATGCTTTGAGAAAAGGCCCATTGTGCAAAAAGTATTGAAATCAAAAAGGATGTGTGTTATTATAAAGAAAATATTTAGAAAGGGGCTGCATCCGGATGACAAGCGGGTATAATGGTCTGTCTGTGATGCAACTCTGCGTAAAATTATGTAAACTGAGCCGCTCTGCGCATTTTGCGCCGGGCGGCTTTTGACGTTTTGTAAATGTTGAAATTCTCTAAAACCCATGTCGTCCCGAGGAAATGGGCCGAGGGATATTGGCACGAAGATAACTGCGTAAGGAGCTTTTGGTGCGAAGATCCTTCGGCGCGCTTCGCCTGCTCAGGAGGACAGGTGCGGAGAAAGACAGCAAATAAAAGGAGAAAATCAAAATGAAACGAATCGTAAGCTTACTGCTGGCGCTGGTGATGGTACTGGGGCTGGCTGGGTGCGGCGGAAGCGAGCCGGCGGTGGAGGAGACTCCTGCCGCAGAAGTTGCGGAAGCTGCCGAACCGGCACCTGTGAAGGTGGAGAAGACCGCCATCCAGGCCCAGGAAGCCCGGTATGTTCCCGTTGATGAGGTTGGAACTTATAACGAGGATATTATCACTCCGGAACTTCTGGCATCCAACACC
>CAZYRD010000083.1:0-10046 GCA_964649475.1 uncultured Faecalibacterium sp. | reverse complement strand
GATCGGGTCATGGACTCCGGTGACCTGGAGCGTGAACGCGGCATCACCATTCTGGCCAAGAACACTTCCGTCTACTACAAGGACACCAAGATCAACATCGTGGACACCCCTGGCCACGCCGACTTCGGCGGCGAGGTGGAGCGCATCTTAAAAATGGTCAACGGCGTTCTGCTGCTGGTGGACGCTGCCGAAGGCCCCATGCCCCAGACCCGTTTTGTTCTGCAGAAGGCCCTGCAGCAGAACCTTTCCCTTGTCATTGTTGTCAACAAGATCGACCGTCCTGATGCCCGCGTCAAAGAGGTCATTGATGAGATCCTTTTCCTTCTGATGGAGCTGGGTGCCACCGATGAACAGCTGGACAGCCCCATGATCTTCTGTTCCGGCCGCGCCGGTACCGCCAGCTACAGTCCGGATGCCCCCGGCACTGACTTCAAGCCACTGTTTGAAACCATTCTGCAGTATGTCAAGTGCCCTGAGGGTGACTCCGAGGCCCCCTTCCAGATGCTGTGCAGCAGTGTGGACTACAACGAATTCGTCGGCCGTATCGGCATCGGCCGCATTGAAAACGGCACCGCCCGCATTAACGACGAAGTCGTCGTATGCGACTGGCACAATCCCGACGTCAGTCTGCGCGGCCGCCTGACCAAGCTTTACACCTTCCAGGCCAACGGCCGTGCACCCGCCGAAACCGTTTCTGCCGGCGATATTGTCGCGTTCAGCGGCATCACCGACGTGACCATCGGCAACACGCTGTGCACCCCCGCCTGCGTTGAGCCCCTGCCCTTCCTCAAGATCAACGACCCCACCGTAGAAATGACCTTCTCCGTCAACGACAGTCCCTTTGCCGGACGCGAGGGCAAGTTCGTCACCAGCCGTCAGATCCGTGACCGTCTGCAGCGCGAGCTGCTGAAGGACGTGGCACTGCGTGTTGAGGACTCTGCAACCACCGACAGCTTCCGCGTGATGGGCCGCGGCGAAATGCATCTGTCCATTCTGGTGGAAAACATGCGCCGTGAAGGCTACGAGCTGCAGGTCGGCGCTCCCCGTGTTCTGACCCATGAGGAAAACGGCGTTGTTATGGAGCCCGTTGAGATGGTCGTCATTGACGTTCCCGTGGAATACCAGGGTGCCGTCATGACCGAGCTTGGCCAGCGTAAGGGCCTGCTGCAGAACATCTCCCCCATCGGCACCCGCACCCGTCTGGAGTTCCGTATTCCCAGCCGCGGCCTGTTCGGCTACCGCAGCCAGTTCCTGACCGACACCCACGGCGAAGGCATCATGAACACCATTTTTGACGGTTATCAGGAATGGGCCGGCCCCATCGTCAACCGCAGTACCGGCTCTCTGATCAGCTTCGAGACCGGTGAAGCCGTCACCTACGGCCTGTTCAACGCACAGCAGCGCGGCACGCTGATCGTCACTCCGGGCGAAAAGGTTTACGAGGGCATGATCGTCGGATACACCCCTGCCGGCGACGATATCGCCGTTAATGTCTGCAAAACCAAGCATCTGACCAACACCCGCGCTTCCGGCAGCGATGACGCTCTGCGTCTGGTTCCCGTAAGCAAATTCAGTCTGGATGAGGCTCTGGAGTTCATCGCAGGCGACGAGATGGTCGAGGTCACCCCCAAGAACATCCGTCTGCGCAAGCGTATTCTGAGCAACAGCGAGCGCATGAAGAACCTGAAGGGCAACAAGGGTTAATTCCTTTATAACACAAAATCCCGCAGAGATACCTGTCCGGTATCCCGCGGGATTTTTTTCATCTTTATTTACCGCTTGGATATTTTCCGCTTTCTGCGCCAGATGCCATCCAGCACAAAAAACAGCACAACAGCCACAAAGATCAGCGCCGCAATCAGCACCGCGCAGTGCAGAAAAAACTGCTGCGGCAGAATATTGATGATCTGGTCATATCGCGGATCAAATATCCAGTTGGATTTTCCCGGGAAAAACGCCGCATGAAACGCCACAAACAGCGAATTGAAGTCCACCGCACCCCAGACGGCCAGTACAGCAAATACCGCACACATGCCTGCAGCAGACCAGAAAACCGGCAGATGCTTTGACTGCGGCTTTTCGGCTGCCGTTTTTTTGCAATGACGCAGTACCAACAACAGCAGAAGAACTGCCGCGCTGATGCCAAGTACCCAAAAATCCAGCACAAACAGATTTCTGCAATCCTCAAAATGGCTTTTGCCCTCTGCCGAATACGCCAGTTCGCCCGTGCCGAATTCTGTGCCGTACACAAGATAGTCCATCATCTCGTCAAAGGCGCCACGGATCGTCTCTTCGGAATAGCCGGTACGTTCACTGATGCGCAGCGCTCCGATCTGCATATAGTAGAACGGGCGGATCAGAATGGGTGCGGCGATGGCACCGGCAACCACCACAAGCGCAGTGCACACGGCAGTCAGCGCCGCAAAAACTTTCCGGTAGATCTGTATCTTTTTCATTTACATCCTCGTTTTCAGAAACTGTTATTTTTAAAATCGTTACACCAGCAGCACGCATATACCGACGACTGCTCCCAGCAGTACGGCACCTGCACCGACGCCCAGAAACACACGCGACAGCACCCTGCTGATTTTTTCTCCTTCAATATACCAGCGGGACGGCTGAGCCGGATCGTACCACACGGCAACAGTCTGTCCAATGGCGTACGGGCAGCTGCCTGAAGAAACTGCAGAACGCTGCCGCATCAGCCCCAACGGCGTGGCATATTCCACCAACGGTGCAAGCGTCACGCCGCCCTCTTTTCTGTACACCGGCAGAATATCCACGACCTGCCCCCAGACGCGCTCACTGCAAAGCTGCCGTTTGCGGCGATACAGGCAGAACATCACGCCTCCCACGGCAAGAAAAGTCACCCCGACCAGACACCATATTCCGGTAAACACCAAAACAAAAATCATTTTATCCTGCATACTGCTCACCTCAGTCTTTCTATCCTGTAAAGTATAGCACACAATCAGATAAAAAGCGATACACCCGCCAAAGAATAGCTTCGCCGGCGGCAGCATATTGTACTAAAAACTTCTGTGAGATTTCAGCCAAAGGAGCTTCGCCATGAAAATCCTGATCAACGGAGCCTGCGGACGTATGGGCTGCGAGATCCGCCGCCTGCTGGAATGTGGTTACCGCGGCCACAGTTTTGCCGGTGGTGCCGATATCTGTTCCGCAGTGGATCCCTGCATCCCTCACACGCTGACCGATTGCGGTGACGCCGATATTATCATCGATTTTTCCCATCATTCTGCTATCGAGACACTTTGCAGTCATGCGGCTGCCAGACACATCCCGCTGCTGGTCGCTTCCACCGGTCACAACACGGATGAGCTGGCTCTGATCCAGAGTACCTCCCGCAAAATCCCCGTATTCCTCGCCGCCAACCTTTCGCTCGGCATTGCCCTTCTGCACGAACTTGCCCATATCGCTTCGGCCGCCTTGCCGGAAAGCGACATCGAAATACTGGAGATGCATCACAACCGAAAGCTGGATGCTCCAAGCGGCACCGCTCTGGAACTTGCCGAAAGCATTGCCCAGACGCGCATGAACAAAACGACGATCCACTGCGGGCGCAAAGGCCACGCGCTGAAAAGCGCCGACGAGATCGGCATACACGCGGTTCGCATGGGGGCGATCATCGGTTCTCACACGATATTTTTCAGCAATGCCGAAGAAACCGTTGTCATCAGTCACACCGCACACACGCCCCGCGTTTACGCGCAAGGCGCCATCACTGCGGCAGAATATCTGATCTTGCAGCCGCCGGGACTTTACACGATGACACATCTGCTGAACAGCCGCAGTTCCCTGCCGGAGAGAGGAGACCGTCTATGATCCGTACTGTTATTCTGGGTTACGGAAACCTTGGCAAAGCCGTGCGGCATGCGCTTATCGCTGCGCCCGACATGCAGTTAAAAGCTATTTACACCCGACGTGCCGCTCAGCTGCGCCAGCTGCCGGAAGAAAGCCTCCCTTGCGTGCCTTTTTATGAACCGCAGGCGCTGACAGCCGCCAAGGGAGAAATCGATATCATCATAAACTGCGGCGGAAGTGCGCGGGATCTGCCGCGCACCACGGCGGTATTATCCGGTCATTTCTGCGTTGCCGACAGTTTTGACACCCATGCAGCCATCGCCGAGCATTATGCCGCAGTGGATACAGCTGCCCGCGCAGGCGGCAGACTGAGCATTATCAGCGCCGGATGGGATCCCGGCCTGTTCAGCCTTATGCGGCTTTTCGGCAGCGCTTTTTTGCCAGACGGCAAAACGGCAACATTCTGGGGGCCGGGCGTCAGTCAGGGACACTCCGAGGTACTGCGCCGTCTGCCCGGCGTTGCCGATGCAAGGCAGTATACCATTCCAAAAGAAAATGTTATGCAGGCAGTCCGCAGCGGAAAAGCCTCTCCCCCGGTTCAGCTTTCCCATAAAAGGATCTGCTATGTCGTTGCTCACCCCGGTGCCGATCTGTCTTCTCTGGAGAAAACCATACGGAATATCCCGAATTATTTTCAAGGCTACGAGACCGAGATCCACTTCATCAGTCGGGAGGAAATGCAAAAACAGCATGCCCGGCTGCCACACGGCGGAAACGTTATCTGTACGCAAACCGGCACCGGCGAAGAAACGCAGTGCATGGAACTGGAACTGCGGCTGAGCTCCAACCCTGCATTTACCGCGGCCGTTCTTGTCGCCTGTGCGCGCGCTGCGGTGCGCCTGTACCGATGCGGTGAGCGCGGCTGCCGCACGATGCTGGATATCCCGCCGGCACTGTATCTGCCGCAGGACGGCAGTTCTCTGCGAGCAGCGCTGCTGTAACAGGAAAACGCATGGCATGCTTTTCACGTGCGCCATGCGTTCTCTGTCAAATGCTCTTTTTAAAGCAGACGATCCGGTTCATCTCCTCAAACCCGACATTCTGATGAAAGAGGATGCTGTCGGTATTCGTCAGCTCACAGTCGCTGGCAAACTCCGTACAGCCCTTCTCTTTTGCCCAGTTTTCACAAGCGGAAAGCAGCGCCCGCGCTGCGCCTTTTTCTCGGTATTCCGGTTCGACATAAATGCCTTCCAGATATCCAACCGGAGAGGTATCGCAGCCTTCCACATAGTCATACCGCAGCTGACACTGTGCAAACCCTGCCGGTACGGCTTCTTCCAACGCCAGAAACACTGCAAAATCCGGTTTGGCGAGCGCCGCTTTGAACTCCGTCTGCAGTTTCTCCGCATCCGGCCAGAGCTTTTGCGCGAGCGCGGCAGCCGCAGCCACCGTTTGCTCTGTCATCGGAACGATCGTCATACATCAACCCTCCGCATACTCCGAGGTCAGTCCGAAGTATTCTTCGACCGTCAGGCCGGAAGAGGTCAATTCCTCCGCCAGATCGACGCCAAGATACCGGATATGCCACGGCTCGTACATATAACCGGTGATGTGCTCCTTGCCCTTGGGGTAACGGATCACAAACCCGTATTCCGCACAGTGCTCCGCCAGCCAGAGACCTTCTGCCGAAGTCGCCATACTGCCGTCCGTGCTGTTGATATCCAGCGCAAGTCCAGTTTGATGCTCCGAATGGCCCGGCCGGGCTGAATATGTGTCCGCCGCAGCCTGCCCGTCACGGGCGACATAGTTGTTGTACAGGGTATTCTGGTAATCGTAACTGCGGAAACCGGAGCAGATAAACAGCGTCAGCCCTTCCTGCGCGGCGGCAGCCTGCATGGAATCAAACGCCGCTTGTGTTTCGGCGGTGATGCCGCTGCCGTATTCCCGCGGAACGGTATAGCTTTTGTTTACGATCAGCACGCCGTCCACATAGGTGCAGCCGTCGATCACCTCGATCACGGGTCCTGCCGGTTCGGCTTCAGACTCCTCCTCCGGCGCCTTTTCCGCTTCGGACGCTGTTTCCTCTTCGGAATCCGAAGCAATCTCTGTGTCCGCTTCGGGATCCGTTTCTTCCGCCACATCCTGCATGGAATCCGCCCGTGTTTCACCGGAGGAACTCTCCGACGTTTCGTCAGCCGCCAGTTCACTGTTATCCAGCTGTGTATACTCATCCGCCTGTGCCGCGCAGCCGGCAAGAAGCAGGCCGCACATCAGCAGACAGACAAAAAGCTTTACATATCTCATGTCGATCCTCCAATTTCAAATCGATATTCCAAAAGCTGATCCCGCCCCGTGATATGGAGCGGGATCTTTTTCTCAGTATAACACGCAGCCAAATAAAAAACAACCGTTACTCCTGTATACACGCCCCGACGGCATCAATTTCAAGCGGCATGACCTGCCATTCCGGAGCAAACCGCATCAGCTTTTCGCGCAGCATAAATGCAAAAGCTTCCTCGTTGCCGTTCACCAGCGCCAGCTGTGTCGGACCCGCCCCGCTGATGCAGTAGGCAAGCGCTCCCAGTTCCAGCGCCGCCGCCCGCGCTTCTTCATAGTGCGCGATCAGCCCTTGGCGGTATGGCTGGTGCAGTTTATCCCGCAACGCCGCAGAAATCACTTCTGCATCGCCGGTTTCTGCCGCGCGCAGCAGCACCGCCGCATGTGAAAGGTTGTAAACCGCATCCGCATAGGGAACCTGCTGCGGCAGAACACCGCGCGCTTTATGAGTCGAAAGCTCAAAATCCGGTATGACCACCACAAAACGCAGAGAGGGATGTGCCGTGTAATGCACTGTGTAAGGCTTGCCTTCCTCCAGCATGGATGCCGTAAGCCCGCCGTACAGTGCCGGCGCAAGATTATCAGGGTGACCCTCTATCGCATTGCACACCTCCAGCAGTGCACGACGGTCCAGTGCATCCCCATGCAGAACACTTGCTGCAAGCGCACCTGCCGTCAACAGTGCAGCGGAGCTGCCAAGCCCCCGGCTGACAGGGATATCCGCTGCAATGCTGATATGCAGCCCTGTTTCGCAGATACATCCCATGCGCTGCATTGCCGCGCGATACGCCGTCGCTACCAGATTATCCGGCCCGCGATACGCTTCGTCGCAGCCGTCGATCACAAGCGAATCCCCTTCCAGCGCCACGGTTATGGTGTTATAAAGCGCCAGTGCACAGCCGAAGCTGTCAAACCCCGGGCCGATATTCGCCGTAGTGGCCGGTACCCGTACCGTCACCTTATGCAATGCCATGTGGCCAGTCCCCTTTGCATCTTATTTTCTTTTTGCCGCATCCAGTACATATTCCAGCATATCCGTCGGATCTATGCAATCCTTGTGAAGGACCTCGCGACGGTTCAGTTCTTTCAGATTTTCCGGCACCGCCACGCCGGTCAGCGCATGCAGCTGCTCCATCTGTTCAAATTCATCCGCAGACCTTGCGTTCTCCGGCTGTACTGCGCCCAGCACCGACGCCGGGAACTTATACGGCGATGCCGTAGAAAGCACCACCACCGGGCCGTTCTTCTTTGTAGCTTTTTTGTACTGCTGCGCCACATTCCAGGCAACGGCGGTATGGGTATCCATCAGATAGCCGTGCTCTTTCCACACTTCCGCAATGGTCTCCGCCGTCTGCACATCCGTGCAGCATCCGGCCCAGAACTCTGCCCTCAGGCGGTTCAGAACCGCCTCCGGCACGGCATATACGCCCTCTGTGTTCAGCTGCTGCATCCAGCCTGCCACGGCAGCGGTATCGCCTTCCGTCACCAGATACAAAAGCCGTTCCAGATTGCTGCAAACCAGAATATCCATGGAGGGCGAGGCCGTTTTATGGAATGTGCGGCGGCGGTCGTAACAGCCGGTGGTGAAAAAATCCGTCAGAACATTATTGGCGTTGGAGGCACAGACCAGCGTCCCCACCGGCAGGCCCAGCTTCTTTGCAAAACAGCCTGCCAGAATATCGCCGAAGTTTCCGGTCGGCACAACAAAATCCACCGGATCGCCCACTGTGACCGCACCGGCCCGTACCAGATCCGCATAAGCTTTAAAATAGTATGTGACCTGCGGCGCAAGGCGGCCGATATTGATGGAATTGGCGCTGGAAAGCGATACGCCGCTCTCCTGCGGCAGCGCGCCCTCCGCACAGGCAGCGAACACTTTTTTCACGCCGGTCTGGGCATCGTCAAAATTCCCCTTTACCGCACACACCTGTACATTGGCACCCGTCTGAGTCACCATCTGCGCCTTTTGCACGGCACTGACGCCCTGTTCGGGATAAAACACCACGATACGCACACCGGGCACATCGGCAAAGCCGGCCAGTGCCGCTTTTCCGGTATCACCGCTGGTCGCGGTCAGGATCAGCGTCGTATCCGTATCCCCCAGCTGGGCCTTGGCCGCACTGAGCAGCTGCGGCAGCATGGAAAGAGCCACATCCTTGAAAGCTGAAGTGGGACCGCGGAAAAGCTCCAGCACATAATCCCCGCCAACCGCCACCGTAGGGGTGAGCTCCTCGGTTTCAAACTTACCGGTATAAGCGCGGTCCACCAGCGCAGGCATATCGGCAAAATCCGGCAGAAGTGCTGAAAGCACCCGGTTCGCGATGGCCTTTGTGTCCTCGTGCAGCGCACACTCCCAATCAAAAGCAATCTCCTCAAGAGATTCCGGCAAATACAACCCGCCATCCGGCGCAAGACCCTGCAAAACAGCCTGCAGCGAGTTCACTTTCCGCCCACAGCCGCGGGTGCTTTGATAATTCATACTTTCGTCCTCCTGTTTTCTGGCCAAATGTGACGAAAATCCTTGCATTTTCTTGTCACTAATGATATAGTATCTTTATCGAAAATGCAAGCGTTTTTTGCAAGAACCTTTTACGAAAAAATTTTTACCGAATCGTGATACCAAAAGAGAGGTCTCAGCATGAAAATCGGTCTGCTTGGTTACGGCGTTGTGGGCGTCGGCGTTTACGAAATGTGCGCGAACAGCGAACAATTCGATATTGTTTCCGTCCTGTGCCTTGACCCGAAATCCGTTCCGGCTTCCAAAGGTGTTTCCTCCGCAGAGGCAATGCTTGCCGACCCGGAGATCGACACCGTTGTTGAAGTCATGGGCGGTCTGCACCCCGCCTACGAGCTGGTGAGCGCAGCACTGGCCGCCGGCAAGAATGTCGTTACCGCCAACAAACATCTTGTCTGCCATTATTACCGCGAACTGACTGCGCTTGCCGCCGCCAATGGCGCCGCTTTTCGCTGCACTGCCGCCGTGGGCGGCGGTATTCCGTGGCTGGTCAATCTGGAACGCGCCCGCCGCTGCGACACCATCCGCAAGGTCGGCGGCATTCTGAACGGCACCACCAATTATATACTGGATACTATGCATCATTCCCTCGTGCCTTTCGCTGAAGTGCTTGCCAGCGCGCAGCGTCTCGGATATGCCGAAGCCGATCCCAGCGCGGACATCGACGGCTTTGACATTCGCCGCAAGCTGGCCATTTCGGCAAATGTGGCTTTTGATACGGCCATTCCCGAAGAGGCCGTACTGACATGGGGGATCCGCAGCATCACCGACGAAGACGTTGCGGCCTTTCAGGCGCATGGGTATACCTGCAAGCTTCTTGCCGCTGCAGGACTGCAGGATACCGGCAGCATTTACGCGATCGTTGAACCCAGCCTGCTGGGGCCGGACTGGCCGGAGGCCGCAGTCCCCAGCAATTACAATCTGATCTCCATGGAAGGCGACGCCATCGGCAAAGAAAGTTTCTTCGGCCAAGGCGCAGGACGCCAACCGACCGCTTATAATGTGGTACAGGATCTGATCGATATCTATAACGGTGTTCAGAACTTCTACACCACCGCGTATCGTGACCGCATGGTGGATAACACCCGCCTGCACCGACGTTATTACGTACGGACCGCCGCACAAAGCAGCTGGCTTACGCAGCACGTTGAAACACGCTGGCCGGAGGGCGGCTGTATCACCGTGCCCGTATCCCCTGTTGAAATGCACGCCGCAGCGCGCACCATGGCGCAGACAGACGAAACCACCTTTATCGCAGCACTGCTGTAACCCCGCCTTTCCTCTGCTGCAAAAAACATTTTAGCCCAAGGAGTGAGACCATGCTGAAAGTAGTGAAATTCGGCGGCAGCTCGATGGCTGACGCTTCTCAGTT
>CAZYRD010000082.1:0-10046 GCA_964649475.1 uncultured Faecalibacterium sp. | reverse complement strand
CCACACGGTATCGCTACCAACGGATTTTGAGTCCGTCACGTCTGCCATTCCATCACACCGGCGTATGATAACAGTATTATTATACTGAATTGCCGGTGAAAATGCAAGAGAAATTTGCAGCGGGATGCAATTCGTGGAAAATTGTGTTTTACAACAACCGCATTTTGCTCTGGCGACGCTTAATTCTGCGGCGCGCTTTGCACGGCGTACAGGATGGCCTCCATATTGATGGCGCTTTCCCACGGGCGGCAGCGGCAGTTGTACGGCTCGCCGTTTTCGTAGTACTCGGCCCACATGCCGCAGCGGTCGGTCATATCCAGCGTAAGCGAGAGGGCTTTTTGCGTATACGGGCTGCCCAGATACGCCATATTGTACAGAAACAGGCCGAAATCGTACCCCAGTGAGCGCTCGCTTTCCAGCTCGCTGCTGACATAGCCGGTGCGCACAAAGGCGTCGACGTAGGGCGCGGCGTTGGCGGCGAGCTCCTGCTTTGCAAAAAGCGTGGTGCCGAAATACGGCAGCAGCAGGTTGACCGAACCCAGCAGAAAACGCTTGTCCGGCGCACAGGGCAGCTTTGCCGGTTTGCCGGTACAGTGCGGACAGCGGTAGATGCCGTCCGTGCCGCGTTCCAGCCAGGTAAGATGCCCCGGGGTGCCGTTCAGTTCGTCTGCCTGACACCAGCCGTAGTGGAACCGCGGCGGCGATGCGTGCTTTTCGCGCCGGGGATTGTTGCTGTAGACCACCCCGTCAATGACGAAGTTTTCGCGGTAAAGAGCTTCCGCTTCGGCGACAGCCGCGGCGATCTCCTCCCGGTCTTTTTCGCTCAGCAGCTTGTGCTGCGCGTCAAAGGCAAGGGCGAGCTTGGCCCCTTCGATAAACAGAAACGTGGATTCCGCCGAGCCGTGGTACAGGAACGGCCGCGGAAAAATGCCGCCGGCAATGTAGGTCTCGTCGCCGCTGAAGCCGGTCATGCCGCAGCACAGGTGCTTCATCTGGATGCGGACGCACCACGTCACCATATCGAAAATGCTTTTTACATAGGCGGCATCCCCGGTGGCCTGCAGGTAGGCAAAGGCACACAGCACCACATAGGCGGGCACCTCCACCTCGTCGTTGCTGAAATGCAGCCGCGCCTCCTCGTTGCCCATGGCCTCGGCGTTGGCCATATCGCCGTAGCGCTTCCATTTGCGGTAGCGGAAATCCAGCACGGCGCGGGCCTCGGCATGGTAGCCCATGGCCAGCAGACCGCGCAGCACGCCGGTCTGATCCCGCACATAACCCATCTGATAGTAATGCCCGGCCATCACGCCGCCGTCCGAGGACTGCTGCGCCTTGATCTGGATGGGCACGGCCTCCAGCACCGCCTGAATACGGGCATGCTCCGGATGCTGTTCGGGAATGCTCGCCCGCACCGCTGCGCCGCGGGCCAGAAACGCCTGCCAGAAGGCCGCGTCCCGCGCCGTGATGTCCGCACCGGAAAGAGCGAAAGCCAGCGTTTGCTCCAGCGTTTCCGGCTTTGCCGCCAGCAGAAGCAGCCGACCATCGCCGGGGCGGATGCACACATCGCCCTGTTCCGTCAGGCTGACACAGCCTTCGGTCAGCAGCAGCATGCGGCGCTCGGTGCGGGTGGTGTCGGTGTGAAAATTGACAACGCCCTGCGGCAGGATGATCTCCGCCGCCTGCATACCGGCGGGAGCGTAGTCCGGCCGGAGGCGGTACAGCGCCTGCGGGGAGGGTCCCACCGCAAGGCTGCAGGCGAAACCGGCGCTCACCCGGCGCACAAAAACGTCCTGCTGCGGGTCCATCACGTCCTCAAACACCGTCGCGGCCGTCCCCTGCGTCAACGTATGACACCAACGGTTCGTGCTAGGAAGACGCACGGTGGAAAACGTGCCGTCGTCCTTGCAGCAAAGGGTGCCGAAGGAGGCGGAGGTGTACTCCGGACCGAAGGCGGAGATGATGTCCGGCCCGATGCCGTACACAAGAAAGCTGCCGTTACCGATGGCATGGATGGCGCGGGCGTCCGTGGTATCTCTGTCCGTCATTGTGTGACCTCCTGCTTGTTCTTTTCCATTGCCGGCGCCGCCGTCATACGCCGCTTTTGTGCCAGCAGATAACGCCTGCGGTATTTGAGCTGTACATATTGCAGCACCCGGCGGTAATACACCGGGTTTGCCGCGCCGCCGATGACGCCCACCACCGGCAGCCCCTGCAGAAATTTCAGCACCAGCATATCCACCGCAAACACGGCGGCGGTCTGCTGCATCTGGGCGTCAAGATCCTGCTGCGAGACCTCCTGTGCAGCGTCCGTCAGCAGCACATCCACCTCAGCGCTGCGGTGGGTGCGGTCGGCGCCGCTGCTCAGGGCGGCGGCCATCATTTTCAGAATAAGCCGCTGTTCGGCGCGGTCTGCATAGTCGTACCCGTAGCTGAGAGCCGTCTGGTACACGCCGCGCAGCAGCATGCTTAAAAACAGCACGATATCCGGCAGGCCCACGCCCAGCGCGCCGAGAGCGACGCCCTCCACCGTTGTGACGGCAAGATTGGCAAAATCGTTTTTTACCGCGTTTTTATGCATGACGCGCAGCTCTTTGCGGCCGCCCTTTACCTGCACGGCATAATCCCGGATGCTGTGGTCATCCAGACGGTCCTGCTTGCTGTAGCTTTTTTCCAGTATGGCGCGCCCTTTGCTGAACACCAGCGCAAAGCCTTTGGCAAAAGCGCTTTCCAGACCGGTATACACCCCGGCCGGAATCTTTTCACGCAGCGCGGTCTTCCACGCGGCAGGCTTTGCCTCCGCGGCGGCTTTTTCCAGCTTTTTCTCCTGTTTTTCCACCGCGCGCAGCTCTTTTTCCAGCGCGGCAAGCCGTTTTTCTCTGCTGAGGGTCATGCGCTCACCCGCCTCTCCTATGGTTTACGCCCTCATTATAGCCTGTTTTTATCCCGTACGCAAGCACTTCTGCAGACGCAGAAGAACAGAAAACGGACCGTACGGCAGCCCGGACGGGCGCACCGGTACAGTCCGTTTTTTTCGAAAATCCGCAGCGGTGTCCGCACTTACTCCTTGACGAAATACGCGCCGAAATAGGTGACGGTGTTGACGCCGTTGATGTAGTTCATGCCGCAGCTTTTTGCCAGTGTGGAAACGGCGATGCCGTAGGTCTCCAGCGAGGACATGGAGTTTTCCGGGTCACGGCAGGGCTCGTTGGAGATGCGGGCGCAGCGCTCGCACAGGCGGCAGCCGCCCGCGCCAAGGTGCATGCGGTCGGCAAAGGGGCGGTCGGCAAAATCGGCGGTGATGGTACGGGCCAGCTCGTTGTGGCGGGCGCCGGCAGCCATCATGTTTTCAAAATCAAAGCTGTCCTCCAGCTGGCCGATGGTCTGGTAGACGACGGCGTGATCAAAGCTTTTTGCTTTGGCGATCAGCTCGTCGATGGGGCCCTCGTCCGGCGGACAGCGCCAGTTGCGGCCGTAGTTGCCGCAGGTGTTGGCCTCGCAATAGCTGCGATAGATGGGGTCAAAGGCGATATCCTTTACCGCGATGACCGCGGCGTGGTCCGCGCCCAGCTCTTCAATGCGGGCGGCCATGCTTTCCAGCTGGTTCATACGTTCTTCCTCTTTTCCTTTTCTGCCGGGCAGATGGCCCGTTATTTTCATTATACGCCTGCGCGCCGGTTCCTGACCAGTATAAAATTACGCTTTTTTTGCAATATTTTACTGTTTTTGCTGCAAAATGTAAACGGATGGTAAATTTTCCTTTCGAAAAGCTCCCGAACTCTCGTTTTTTGTGGTATAATCTGTTACAATAGATCAAGACCGTTTTTGTTGGGAGGATGGACCGGATGCCGAATCAGAAGACCGAACAGTTTCTGGACAGCTGGCGCAGGCTGGAAACTGCCGCCGAGCGGGTGGTGGGCAGCGACAGCCGCACCAACGCCGTGGTGCGGCTTTGCCGGGATCCACGTTTTTCCGCCTACCGGGATGAGCTGGATTACTGCCGCGAGGTGCGCAATCTGCTGAGCCACCAGGCCAAGGTGAACGGCGAGTACGCCGTGTACCCCAGCGACGCGGTACTGGAAATGCTGAACACCGTGCTGAAAAAACTGGAGGATCCGGCCCGGGTGACCGATGTGATGACCCCGCTGAGCAAGCTGGTGACCGCGACCGAAAACACCCCCGTGCTGGACTTGATGCGCCGGATGCACAGCCGCGGGCTGAGCCACGTTCCCATTTTGAAAAACGACCGCGTGGTGGGCGTTTTCAGCGTGGAGACGATCTTTCAGGGCGTGCTGGACGGCAAGTGGCCGCTGGAGGCCGACACCACCCTGAAGGAATACACCAACTATCTGCCCGCCAACGGCCACATGGGCAGCGAATACCGCTTTATCAACCGCAGCACCACGCTGGCCAACGCCGAGATCATGTTTGAAAAAGCCTGCAACCGCAACCGCAAGCTGAAGCTGCTGCTGGTGACGAAGGACGGCGGCGAGGACGAACCCCTGCTGGGCGTGGTAACGCCCTACGACCTGATGGGCAACGACTGAAATACGGAGGATCGGTTATGAACGATTTTATGAAGCTTGTGGATGCGCGGCAGAGCTGCCGCAGCTACGACCCCTCCCTGCGCCCCACCCGGGAGCAGCTGGAACGCTGCATCGAGGCCGCCCGGCTGGCGCCTTCGGCCTGCAATTCGCAGCCGTGGCATTTTACCGTGGTGAACGACCCCGCCATCGCCTCCGCCGTGGCCGAGGCCACCCAGCTGTACGGGCTGAACAAGTTCACCGCCAACTGTCCGGCGTTCATCGTCATCTGCGAGCAGCCCGCCCGTCTGCTGGCCCGTGTGGCAAATGTTGTCACCCAACAGCACTACGCCCCCATGGACATCGGTATTGCCACGGCGCATCTGTGCTATGCCGCCGCCGCGCAGGGGCTTTCCACCTGCATCATGGGCTGCTTTAACGAGGACCGCCTGCGGGAGCTGCTGCCCCTGCCGGAAAAAGGCAGGGTAAAGCTGGTGCTGGCCATCGGTACTGCGGCGGAGGATCCCCACCGCGAGAAAAAGCGCAAGCCAATGGAAGAGATCTGCACCTATGTGGGCGAATAACACCCCCTTAAATTTCATCGACGGAGGATCGTTACTGCTATGATACCCGGTTACATTCTGTTTGCTGTCGGCCTTGTGGGCATTCTCTGCTGCGCCGCGCCCGCCCTTGTTGCACTGCTGCTGTACAAAAAACGCGGCGGCACGGCTTCCTCCTTTTTTTGGGGCAGCCTCATGTACATCGCCTTCAACGTCATGCTTTCCTACACTCTCGGTTCGCTGGTGATGCTGACGCCGATGGCCGACAAGCTTTGGTTCACCGTGCTGTTCAGCGGGCTTTCCACCGCGCTGCTGGACGGCTTTGCCCGTCTGGCGGCCTTCCGCTGGATGATGAAGCAGTCGCTTTCGCCCATCAACGCCATGCTGTTCGGCCTTGGCTACGGCTGGCTGGATTCGTTGCTGCTGCTTGGATTGGACACCATCTACATTGCGGCCTTCGGCGCAGCCGTCAACCGCGATCCCGCCGCGCTGGATGCACTGGGCGACCCCGAGCTGGTGGAGGCCGTCACCCAGCAGCTGCTGACCATCGATCTCGGCCAGCTGGCAGCCTCCTGTGCGGACCGTCTGCTGGCTGTGGTGATGCAGATGGCGTTTGCCCAGCTGATGATCACCGCCGTCGCCAAGCGCAAGGGCGGTTACACCATTCTGGCTTTTGTGGTGCAGCATCTGTGCATCTGCGCCATCGTCTGGGTGGGCGAAGTCACCCAGAACATGCTGCTGAGCCTTGCCATCCGCGTGGTGTTCGCCGCTGTGGCCGTTCTGCTGGCTCTGCACACCAAAGCGCTGTGGGATGAACCGGAGGAGGAGGCCCCCGGCCTTGCCCAGACCTGGAACGCCCGCCTGCCCCGCCGCCCGCAATAAGGCTTTTTGCCCGCCGCCTGCCGCGGCGTTTGCCTGCTGCGCACCGTGGTTTTCCGCTGGGTGCGGCAAAATTCCCCCGTCGTCCGTCAAGCGCCGCTGCCGTCTGTGCCGCGGCGCTTTTTCTTTACAAAAATATGGCCCTGTGCTATAATATTTTAGAATATATAGTGGTGAAGTATGCCCTGCGCACGCTTTCGCCGCAGGAAAAGAGGACACCCGTATGAAACATCCGACCGCGCTTGTGGGCTGCACCGGTTTTGTGGGCGGCAACCTGGCCGCACAGCACCGTTTTGACGAACTGTACGACGTGACCAACATCGCCGACGGCTTTGACAGGCCGCATTCGCTGGTGGTGTACGCCGGCGTTCCGGCGGAGAAATTTCTGGCCAACACCAACCCCGCCGCAGACCTTGCCGTCATCGAGACCGCCAGGGAAAACCTGCGCCGCCTGCAGCCGGAAAAGGTGATCCTGATCTCCACCGTGGACGTCTACCGCGACCCCGCCGGTGCCGACGAGGACAGCGACATGCAGCGGGAGAGCCTGCACCCCTACGGCGCGGACCGCCTGCTGCTGGAGGACTGGGTGCGCAAGACTTACCCCGGCAGCCTTGTGGTACGCCTGCCCGCGCTGTTCGGCAAAGGGCTGAAAAAGAATTTCATCTTCGACCTGTGCCGCATTGTGCCCAGCATGCTCAAGCCCGCCAAATACGCCGAGCTTTGCGAAAAAAGCCCGCTGGTCGGCCCCGCCTACGCCGACGCGGGCAACGGCTTTTACAAGCTGCTTCCGTTGGAGCCGGACGCCCTTGCCGCGCTGAAGAACTTTTTTGAGCACAACGATTTCAACGCACTGGCCTTTACCGACAGCCGCGCCTCCTACCAGTTCTACTGCCTTGATCACCTGTGGGCCGATATCTGCCGCGCTGCAGAAGCCGGACTGACGCTGCTGAACATCACCAGCGAACCGATGACCGCCGCCGAGGTGTACCGCGCCGTCAAGGGCGCCGATTTTGTCAATGAGATCGCCCCCGTGCCGGTGCGCTACGACCTGCGCACCCGCCACTGCAGCGTGATGGGCGGACACGACGGCTACATTTACACCGCAGCGCAGGTCCTGCCGGAGCTGCAGCGCTTTGTGGCGGAGAACGGCTGACAGCCGTTTTCTCCGGACGCACTGTTTTTTCACCGCACGACACGATCATACGATAAGGAAGATTTGCTTTTATGAAACTTGCCATCAGCAACATTGCGTGGGACGTGGAGGCAAGCCAGGTCGCCTACATGCGCATGAAGCAGTACGGTTTTACCGGACTGGAGATCGCGCCCACCAAGTTTTTTACCCCCGACCCTTACAGCGAGGATCACGTCATGGGCGTACGCGCGCTGAAAGAGGTTCTGGACAAGGCTTTCGGACTGTCCATCGTCAGCATGCAGAGCATCTGGTACGGCCGCAGCGAAAGCATCTGGGGCAGCGATGAGGACCGGAAGGCTCTGCTGGATCACACCGAAGCCGCCGCCGTGTTTGCCGAGGCCGCCGGCTGCCCCAATCTGGTGTTCGGCTGCCCGCGCAACCGCAACAAGCCCGAGGGTGCGGACGACCGCACGGCGGAGGAATTTTTCCGTGCCGCCGCCGACGCCTGCGCCGCCCACGGTACCGTTCTGGCGCTGGAGCCCAATCCGCCCATCTACAACACCAATTTTCTGAACACCACCGCCGAATGCGCCGCCTTTCTGCGCAAGCTGGACCATCCCTCCCTGCGCATGAATCTGGATATGGGCACCATGATCGAAAACAAAGAGGACGTGGAGCTGGTGCGGGAGAACATCGACCTGATCAGCCACATCCACGTCAGCCGGCCCGGCCTTGCACCGGTACAGCCGCTGGCGCTGCACCGCCGCCTTGCCCGCGTGCTGCACGACGTGCACTATGACGGGTGGGTCTCCATCGAGATGAAGGAGACCAGCCTGAAGGACGTCTGCGCCGCCATGGAGACCGTGGTGCGCGCTTTCGACGCCTGAGCCGCTCCGCCTTTTCTCCAAACGTACCGGCCGTCTTTTCACGGCTGCCGCTCCCGGCAACATTTCTATACCAAAAGGAGAGTTTTCCATGCAGATGACCAGCATCCCGGGCGTACCGGATTTTGAGCAGCAGGTATTCAACGAAAAAAACAGCGAGTACTGCCTGCTGATCCCCATCATCAACGAGGGAAAACGCATCCGCAACGAGCTGGAACGCGCCGCAGCTGCGGGCGTGCCCGCCAAATGCGATATCATCCTGTGCGACGGCGGCAGCACCGACGGCAGCACCGACGAAGCCGCCCTGCGGGCGCTGGGCGTCAACACGCTGCTGATAAAAACCGGCCCGGGCAAACAGGGGGCACAGCTGCGCACCGGCCTGTGGTTTGCCGCACAGCGCGGCTACAAGGGCGTGCTGACCATCGACGGCAACGACAAGGACAGCATCGAGGACGTGGACCGGTTTATTCAAAAGCTGGAAGAGGGCTACGATTTTATTCAGGGCAGCCGCTTTGTCAAAGGCGGCGCTGCCGTCAACACGCCGCCGGTGCGCTGGATCAGCGTGCGGTTCATCCACGCGCCCGTCATCAGCCTGACGGCGGGGCACTGGTTCACCGACACCACCAACAATTACCGCGCCTACAGCGCAAACTATCTGGCGCACCCCGGCGTACAGCCGCTGCGGGATATTTTTACAGGGTACGAGCTGCTGGCCTACCTGAGCGTGCGCGCCACCCAGCTGGGCCTGCGCGCCTGCGAGGTGCCCGTGACCCGCGCCTACCCCAAGGGCGAAAAGACCCCCACCAAGATCAGCTTCTTCAAGGGCAACAGCCAGCTTCTGAAGATCCTGTTCACCAATCTGACGGGAGGGTACAAACCGGATGAAGTACGATAAGATCATTCTGGGCGCCGGACTTTACGGCCTGTACAGCGCGGTGTTCTGCGCAAAACAGGGCGACAGCGTGCTTGTGCTGGAGCGGGACGCTTCCGCGTTTTCCCGCGCGACCCACATCAACCAGGCCCGGGTACACAACGGGTATCATTATCCCCGCAGCTATTCCACCGCCATCAAAAGCGCCCACTATTTCCGGCGCTTCTGCGAGGATTTCGGCTTCTGCAACAAGACGGATTTCGATCAGGTGTACGCCACCTCCGCCGCTTTCAGCTGGACCAATGCGGATGATTTTGTCCG
This sequence comes from uncultured Faecalibacterium sp., assembly GCA_964649475.1. Lineage (GTDB taxonomy): Bacteria > Bacillota > Clostridia > Oscillospirales > Ruminococcaceae > UBA1762. The sequence continues at coordinate 879 of CAZYRD010000082.1, read as the reverse complement.
TTTCTGTAAGGCCGCCGACGTGCGCTGTGACCGCATCGACCCGGAAAAGTATTTTCAGCCCGGGCTTTGCGACGGCGCGTACCTGACCCACGAGTATACCTACGACGCCGCCATTCTGCGGGACCATTACCTTGCCGAGATCGCCGCGCTGCCGAACATCACGGTGCAGTATTCCGCCGACATCGAGGCCATTGAAAAAGAAAACGGCCTGTACGTGGTGCACACCGCCGACGGCGGCTGCCACAGCACGCCGTTTTTGCTGAACGCCACCTACGCCGGCGTCAACACCATTCTGCACATGCTGGGGTTTGAGCCGTTCGCCATCAAATACGAGCTGTGCGAGATCATTCTGTGCAATGTGTGCGACGAGCTGAAGGGCACCGGCCTCACCGTGATGGACGGGCCGTTCTTCAGCCTGATGCCCTTTGGCAAGACGCCCTTCCACAGTCTGACCAGCGTCACCTTTACCCCGCACACCACCTGCTACGACAAGCTGCCCGCCTTTGACTGTCAGGCCGCCAGCGGCGGGTACTGCCGCCCCGAGGCGCTGGGCAACTGCGACCTGTGCCCTGCCAAGCCGAAGACTGCCTGGCCGTACATGAGCCAGCTTGCCCGCAAATACATGCAGCCGCATCTGGAATTCGAGTATGTGGAGTCGCTGTACAGCATGAAGCCCATCCTGAAAGCCAGCGAGGTGGACGACAGCCGCCCCACCGTGGTGCGCACCTTCAGCGACGAACCCACCTTCGTCAGCGTGCTTTCGGGCAAGATCAACACCGTATACGATCTGGATGATGTGCTGCGGCACAAAAATTCCGGTAATACTTAAACGGAGGAGCCGCTATGAGCAAGCAACATAATTTTGTATCCGCTGTGGTG
>CAZYRD010000081.1:0-10060 GCA_964649475.1 uncultured Faecalibacterium sp. | reverse complement strand
GCCTGCCGGAAGTGAAATAAGCGGAGGGGCGGTTTGTCTGCAGCCCGGATAAAAATGGAGCGCCGCCCCAGAATAAAAAAGAAAAGCCATCCCGACGCAGCAGCGTTGGGATGGCTTTTTCGACGGTGTGTTGCGGAAGCTGTTATGGGGCGGGTGCGCTGCGGGAAGAACGGGCTCAGCCCTCGCCGCTTTCGCTTGCGGCAGCGTCCTCTGCGGCGGCGTTTTCGCTTTCAGCGGCGGAGCTGGCGGCCTCCAGCTCCTCTGCCACCGAGGGATCCACCTCCGTCAGCGCTTCACCGACAGCGGCGTTGGGGTCTATCGGCTGCTGAGCAAGGGGATCCGTCGCAGCGGCGCTGTTGGGATCCGGCACCTCGGCGACCCACGCGCTCTCCTCCATGCTGGTCAGGTAGTAGTTGCCGTCGGCGGCTTTGGTGAACAGATAATCGTAATACTTGACCGGCTTGCTGGTGTCGCGGTTGGAGGCGAGATCCGTTGCCGAGGTGTACGGCACCAGATAACCCACCGAGACGCGCTGTACGCTGCCGGAGCCGGAGATCTCCACCACCTCAGGCATGTAGTTGCCTACCTGACCGGTGACGGGGATGGTGTAGCACAGGCTTTCTTCGTTGTAGAAGAAGGTCATGCCCTCGCTTTCAAAGGTGGCGTGGGGCAGCTTGTAATCCGGGCCAAACAGCTTGGCTGCGTAACGGTCCACCTCCGCGCTGGGCAGCAGCAGGGCACCGGTCTCATCGCGGTCGTACAGGGTGCTGTCCTCGCTGAACAGCACCGCCCAGATGCAGCTTTCCAGCAGGTCTGCCTGATTGGCCTGCTGCAGGCTGGCAAACGGCAGCATGTCCAGCATCACCACGTAGGTCAGTCGCTGCGCGTAGGCGTTGCGCTCATCGGTGTCGTCAAACAGGCTGCGGGTAAAGCGTACACCGCCCAGCACCAGCGAGAAAAGCCCCACCAGCGCCAGCGCACACAGGAAAAAGCCGATGACCTGCCGGCGGCTTCGGGTGTGCCGGCGAACCAGTTCTTCGGCGTTGCTTTCTTTTTTTGCCATAGGTCACAGAACCTCTCTTTCACGAAAAAAGTATAAACGGCATGCAGAGGCCGTAAAGGATCATTGCATAGATGTAACAATTATACCATACTCCTGAGGGAAAAGCAAATCCCCGCTCTGTGAAAGATTTGGCAAAACGCGGTATCAGCGGGCGGCGGCCTGCCGGGTGATGGAAAGCAGCTCCGGTGCGTTGACCTTTTCGTCGCTGCGGTACCAGTTTTCAAACCGCCCGGCGGCAAAAGCCTTGCGCTCTTCAAGGCAGCGCTCAAGCTGTCCGGCGGCAGCGGCCAGATGTTCGGGCGATTTGTCGGCTGCCCAGCGGCAGCAGCCCGGTGCCCAGCGGGACAGCCGTGCCATGTACCGTGCACCGAACAGCAGCCAGCGCAGGTCGGCGCCGGGAGAGGGTTCGCCCTCCAGAAAACGGACGGCCTCCGGTACGCCAAGCATCCGGCTGATGCGGTAAACGCCCCACATGGCGCCCCGCTTGTCCGTGCCGGCCACAAGAATGCGGTCGGCCAGAACGCACAGGGCGTACTCCTCCCGTGCGGCGGGCAGCTGCGCAAAGTACGGGCGGGCAGCCTGTACAAACGCGGCGTCCTCCACAGTGCCGACGCTGACGGAACCCGCCTGTATGCAAAGCGCCTGCTCCACTTCCGGCTGCGGCGTGCCGGTACGCGCAAAGTCTGCCGCCAGATCCCGGCAGGCAAGGCCGATGCACTCCGCGCCGCACCAGCAGATGCGGCGGATCTTCCGTGTTTTCATGGGGATGCCCTCCTGTTTCGGCTTTGTTTCAGCATATCATCCGCCGGACAGAAAGTCGACACAAAAGGGTGGAATGTGCCGCAGGAATGTGTTATACTATCCATATATATGAAAAAACGGCGTGTCAGCGCCTGAAAAAAGGAACGTGAAAACCATGACCACACAGATCCTTGCGCCGGAGCAGTACGGCGAATACGACGCATTTGTCCGCAGCCATGCACACGGCTGCTTTATGCAGAGCCCCGCATGGGCCAAAGTGAAAACGGAATGGAAGCATGAGATCGTGGTGCTGCGGGATGACGCAGGCGCCATCTGCGCGGGCATGAGCATCCTCATCCGTCCCATCGGCCCGGTCTCCATGATGTACGCCCCCCGCGGCCCGGTGTGTGACTACGACGACGCCGACACGCTGAAAGCCCTGCTGACGGGCGCAAAGGCCGTGGCGAAAAAGCACCGTGCCTACATTCTGAAGATGGACCCCTACATTCTGGAAAGCGAGCAGCAGACCATTGACAAATGGGTGGCGGCGGGCTGCAGCTTTGAACCGGACGCCGGCTTCAAGGCCACCATCCAGCCCCGCTACAACTACATGCTGCCCTACATCGGCGGCATGACGGAGGCCCAGCTGCTGGCGGGCTTCTCCTCCAACACCCGCAACAAAATGCGCCATCCCGGCAAGCACGGCGTGGTGTGCAAAAACATGGGGCTGGAGGGTCTGGACGACTTCTATGCCATCTACGGCGAAACCGGCGAGCGGCAGGGTTTTACCGTGCGCCCCAAGGCGTACCTTGCCAAATTCCTCAAGGCGTTCCCCGATGACGCCCGCCTGTATATGTGCTACACGGAGGACGGCATCCCCCTGTGCGGCGGCCTTGCGGTAAGCTATGCCGGCAAGTGCGCCCATGTGTACGGCTGCAGCGCCGACCATCACCGCGACCTGCGCCCCACCTACCTGCTGCAGTGGACGCTGATGAACTGGGCGCTGGAGACAAACTGCTCCATCTACGACATGCAGGGCGTGGCCATCCGGCCTGAGGACAGCCCCGCACTGTACGGTGTGCTGGGCTTCAAGCAGAGCTTCAAGGGCGAGATCGTCACCACCGCGGGCGAGTTCTGCGTGGTGTACAACAAGCTGTTTGACAAGCTGATCGATGCCGCGCTGGCACTGCGCGCAAAGCTGCGTCACTCCAACATCGGCGGCAGCTCCAGCAAGTGAGGAAAGGCGGTACGGGACGATGAAGATCCTTGTCATTGACGGGCAGGGCGGGCGCATCGGCAAAGCGCTGGTGGAGGCGCTGCGCCGCCGCGGCTTTGCGGGCGAGATCCTTGCCGTGGGCACCAACAGCGCCGCCACCGCCGCCATGCTGAAGGCCGGCGCCGACGAGGGCGCCACCGGCGAAAACCCCGTGGTGGTGGCAAGCCGCCGCGCGGACGTCATCCTTGGCCCCATGGGCGTGGTGGCTGCAAATTCCCTGCTGGGAGAGATCACCCCCGCCATGGCGCTGGCGGTCTCGGAAAGCGAGGCCCGCAAGATCCTTGTGCCGGTCAACCGCTGCCGCATTCAGGTGGCGGGCGTGCAGGAGATGAGCCTTGGCGAGTACACCGAGCGCGCCGCAGAGCTGGCGCTGGCTGCGCAGGAAGAGCTGCGGTAAAACACGGAAATAGTGCAAAAAGAATGTCCGGTGAGGGGGAGAACCCCACCGGGCATCTTTTTGTGTCGGTATTTGATCGGGCTTGAAACGGAAAAGAACGTGTTATAGCTGTATTTGAAAGGCAGAGAAACAGACGGCGTTCACCGGCCAAGGCGCACCGGCCCCAGCAGGCCGATGGGCTCCTGCACGAGGAAATGGGAGAACCCGTCCCGCTGGGCGGGGCCGAGGGTGTTGCGCACTTCCACCGTCAGGGTGTTTTCGCCGTCCTGCAGCAGGCCTTTCAGCTCAAAGCGGTAGGGCGGCGCGACGCGCATGCCCGCCGGTTTGCCGTTCACCCACACCTCGGCGGTCTCGTATACCACGCCCAGATCCAGCACCGCGTCGCCCGCGGCGGCTTCAAGGCGGCTTTCGTACCGCAGAATGCCGGAAAAACGGCTCAGGCCGCCGGGTCGGTTGAAGTTCTGCAGGGCGATGCTGTCGGCATACGGACGGAACTGCGGATAGTTTTCGTTCTCGGTCAGCGAAAGCGACCACTGCAGCTCCAGCGGCTGCCAGCCGGCGGGGGTCAGTGCGGGCTGCGCGGCGGGCAGGTCCTGTCCGCACACTACAATGCGGCTCTCGTACGGGCCAAGCACCAGCTCTTCGGCAAAGGGCTGTACGGTGTTGGTCATGGCGTCGTACACCACGGCGGGGCCATCCACGGAAAGTCTGGCCGCGGCGGTGCGGTGGGGGTGTTCGTTGGTCAGCATCCACACCGTGCCGTCGGCGTGCTGGTATTTCAGCGTGCGCAGAATGCTGCCGTCCTGCGTGCTGGCAAGGCGCAGACCGCCGTACAGCTGCGGCAGCTCGTCGGGCGGACAGACGGCAAAATCACCGGTGTAAGCGGTTTCACTGCCACTGTCGATGACCCGTTCCGGCGCGCCGCCCACAAAACGCACGTCCACGCCGGTTTTGCGCAGTGCTTCAAGCCGCTGCAGCAGGCTGCGGGTGATGGTGTGCTGGTACGGCAGCAGCAGCCGGCGGAACGGCCTGCCGTTGACGACGAAGGCGCCGTCGGTCAGCTGTGCGCCGTTCAGGTAGTCCACCGTCACAAAGTGGAAGGGGATCTGCGCCTGCGTCAGCACGCGGGCGGGCACCTGCGACAACATACAGGGGCAGGTGGTCCACTCGGCTTCGGCGTGGTACAGAACGGCGGTATCCGCTGCGCTGTGTCCGCCGGAGATCAGATGCGACACCCGGTTCATGTAGCGCATCAGCTGCCGGAACGGCGCAAACTGCGGGTTTTTGCCGTGGGCGTAAAAATGCGGCGGGCAGTCCGGGTCCGGGAAAGCCCGGGGCGAAAAGGCGTGGGGCACAAAATAGTTGACGCCGCGCACCAGCATAAAATCGGTGAGCCATTTCATAAACTTTGTGCCCTCGGCCCAGCCGAACGCGCCGAAGATCTCGCACATGGTGCGCCCCTTTTTGCGGGGCTCCAGCGCCGCCTGCGAAGCGCCCATCTGCGCCAGCATGTAGGCGTAGAACTCCTCGTCTGCGCGGTTATAGCTGCAGGAGGTGATGTGCCCGATGCCCTCCATGCCGGGGATGAGCTGGTGCAGCACCACGTCAATACCGGCGAAGTCCTGTCCTTCCAGCGAGCGGAAAAAATGTCCGGCACTGTCGCCGAGGCGTGCGTGGGAGTTGTTGTCCTCGATGATATGGCCCATGTACTCCACGCCGCGGGCACGGCACCAGTCGCCCAGCACGTTGACGAAGTTGTCGCGGTACAGCCGGGTGACGTGGTCGGTGTACAGGTAGCGGCAGGCGGGGGAAACGCCCTCGATATCGGCGTAAAGGCTGACGATGAACAGATCGGGCGGCAGCTCGCTCAGCTGCGCCAGCTCCTGCGCCATGGTGGGGGTCCAGGGCAGCAGAAGGTTCGGATCGCCCAGTTTGGTGTAGTAGGAATATTCGGTGTAAAAGCCCGGCTCGTCCGAGAAAAATCCGGCGAAAACGCCGCCGAAATCCGCACCGTAGTGCTGATAGTGCGGCTCGTACACCGCGTCGATCAGCAGCCGGGTGCTCTCGCGGATCAGCGGGTTCAGGTACTCCTGCTTGACGTTGCCGTACATCTTCTGGGAGATGATGTACACCCGCCACAGCCCCTCGGGAAAATCCCAGTACAGGCAGCCGTCCTGAATGTTTTCGTGGGGGAGGCACACCACCTCGCCGGTGGCGTGGTTCTGCGCGGCGACGGCGACGATGTTCTCCTGTGTTTCATAGTCGTGCAGAAGCACCGATGAGCCCTCCAGCGGGCCGCATACATCCATGCAGCGCTGCTGCAGAAAACGGCGGCGCAGGGCGTCCGGCGCGTTGACAGCCGTGCCGTTGGCGCTGCCGGTGGGGAAGGCACAGTCGTCCAATATCCATACCCGCATGTTATGGGCGCGGGCGTCCTCCATGATGACGTCCACATCGCGCCACCACAACTCGCCGGCGTAATCCGGGTGCGGGCGGGATTCCAGGCACACTGCGCCGATGCCGCACTCCCGCACGGCGTCCATCTCCCGCAGAAGCACCTCTTTTTCCTCGCCGTGCATCCAGAAAAACGGCAGAATGTGGTTTTCGGCGGTGTTGTGAAGAACCTGATCCAAAGCTTTCATCGGGTTTTCTCCTTGTTTTTATAAAGCAATAAAGGCGGCTGTTTTCGGTTGTGAAAAAACGTTCGTGAGGGAAGCACGGCGTTGTCAGTCCACCTGCTGCACCGAAAGGATGCGGGTGGAGACCTCCAGCCCCTTGTACGGCATGCCTCGGTCGGCGTATTCCGCTTCGCCCTCCTGGTTGTCGTAGGGGTCAAAACGCATGTATTGCATGGGCACGTGGGTCTGGTGCTGGAACTCGCTGGCCATCACCAGCCGTGCGGGGTGCATGTTGCCGAAGAAGAAACGGCGGCGTTCCTCGTTGTTTGCGCGGTATGCGCCGCCTCCGGCGGAGCAGTCCACCCAGCGCCAGCCGAAGCCCTCCACCCAAAGCTGCGCCCAGTCGTGGCAGCCGGTGGTCAGCGCTTCGGGGTTGGTGGTGCGGCCGGACTGCCAGCGTGCGGGTACGCCGCAGATGCGGCACAGCGTGATGAACAGCAGCGCCTGCATGCCGCAGTCGCCCCGCTGGTTGCGTGCGGTGCTTTCAGGCAGGTTGGGCGTGCCGAAGTAGGAGCGTACAAAGCTGTACCGGACGCCGCCCTGTGTGATCCAGTCGTAAACGGCGCGGGCGCGGCGCAGCGGGTCGGTCTCGTCCTTTACAATGCGTCCGGCAAGACCGCGCAGAAAGGGGGTAAAGCCGATGTGGGGCGCCTGCTCGGCAAGATAGCGGGCGCGGTCTGCTTCGGGCAGAACGGGGGCGTTTTCCGGTGCGGTGCGGGCGGCGGGATCGGTGTCCGCCAGCGCGTACAGGTCAAGGTAGGGGCTGCGGTTGGTGACCTCGTACTCCGCCCAAAAGACGTCGCCCTCCTCCAGCGGCTTTTCCAGCAGGATGGTGCGCATGGGGAAATCCGCCGGGGCGACGTCCACCGGTGTGTGCGAGGTGGAAAGCAGCCGCACGTCCTCCATCTGGCTGCCCTCCACCGGCAGCGGAATGTGCAGCCGCAGCGTGCTGCCGTACCGGGCGGCTTCGGAGCGTACCCGGGCCTCGTACCGGATGCGGTACCGCAGCGCCAGCGCGCCGTTTTGCTTCATCAGCTGCTCCATGCGGGTCTTTTCCGCATCGGCGGCGGCAGCGGCTGCGCGCTCGGGCCAGTCCTTGCGGCGGCCGTTCAGTGTGGGATAGACGATAAACAGGCTGGGCAGTGCGCGGTTGTAATAGCGCTGTTCGCCTTCGATGAACTGCCAGTCCAGCAGGCCGTCGGCCTCAAAGCGCTCCAGCTCGGCGGGGTCGAAATCCACCAGAGCCTGCGACAGCCCGTCCAGCAGCTGCTGCCGGGTGACGGTGTACTCCTGTTCCAGCCGGTCAAGAATACGCAGCTCCAGCAAAAGGCGGCGGCGCATGCCGTCCTCCGCCCAGCCGGCGGCAAGGCGTGCGGCAATGCCGGCGCGCAGCGCGGCAAACCGCCCCGCGCCCCGCAGGGCGGCAAGCTCCTCCGGCAGCGGAATGTTCAGATGCTGCAGGTCGTCGAAATCAAACGGGGTCTCCTCCGCACAAAAGGCGGCGCATACGGGTTTGCTCATGGTGAAAAAACTTCCTTTCGCAGGGATGGCCGGAAGACCGGCGGAAAATTCAGTCGGCGGGTGCGGGGCCGAAATCCACGACTCCGGAGGAACGGTCAAACTGATGGATGCGGGGGCGGGGGCGCTCGGTGTAGTCAAAGCCGCGCAGTACACCGTTTTCCAGTGCGGCATACAGGCCGGGACGGTCGCAGAAAGCCGCCGCTTGTGCCCTCAGCTGCGCCAGAAGCTCCGGCTGTTCGGCGTTGCACAGGTGCAGCTCCTGCGGGTCTTTTCCGGTGCAGAAAAGCTGTTCGCGCCGGCCGTTGGCCATATAGATGTACTTCCAGTCGCCGGTGCGAAGCATGATCTTGAAAAGCGGTGTGCCGGGGCGGCCGTACACGGCGGTCAGCGTACCGCGTGCGTCGGCGCAGCCGTCCAGTACGCCCAGAAGATCCGCGCCGTCGCGCAGCTCGGGAACGCCGGCGGCGGCGGTGGCCACGCCGAACAGATCGGTCAGGCAGGCCAGCGCGCTGCTGTGGCCGGGGGCGATGCGCGCCGGCCAGCTGAGCAGGAACGGGATGTGGCAGGAGGCCTCGAACCAGCTCTCCTTCTGCCATGCGTGGTGGTCGCCCAGATGCTCGCCGTGGTCGGCAAAAAAGCAGATCAGAGTGTTGTCCGCATCGGGACGGGCCTCCACCGCGTCCAGAATACGGCCGATGCAGCCGTCGATGTAGGTGATCTCGCCGTAGTAGCGGCTGCGGAAGTTCCGTGCGGCAAAGTCGTTCAGCTCGTCCGCCCAGATGATGCGGTTCATCCAGGGGATCTGCTCGTCCATGTGGTCCACGGTGGGGTCGCCGCGCACCGGGTCGGGCATTTTATCCGGGTCGTACATCCGGTTGAAGGGCACCGGCGGCGCGCAGGGCGGGTGAGGGCCAAGGAAGGAGACAAACCCGAACCACGGCTGGCTGCCGGAAAGCTGCTGCAGCTTTTCCACGGTGCGGTCGGCAAGGTAGCTTTCCACCCCGCAGGCGGCGGGCAGGGCGCTGGTCTGGGGCATATAGTACATGTTGGTGCGGTCGCCGTGGGGCTGCTCCAGATGCGAATACTCCGGATGCTCCCGTTTCAGCCATGCGGCGTAATCGTCTGCGGCACGGTTTTCCGGGGTGTCCCACAGCTCCTCGCACACGCGGTGGTCGTCATAGCCCAGCTCGGTTTTGAAATAGGGGTGGGCGTGGAACTTGCCGTAGCCGAAGGTGCGGTAACCGGCGTCCTTCAGCACCTGCGCCAGATACGCGCCGCAGCGCTCGTTCATATCCTCCGGCAGACCGTCCATGGGCGCGGGCGGCTCGTTGGCATAGCAGCCGGTGTTCCAGGTCTCGCGGCCGGTGCGCAGCGTCCAGCGGGCGGGTATGCACACCGGGCAGGTGGAATACGCCTGCTCAAACACCACGCCGCGCCGCACAAGACGGTCCAGATTGGGTGTGTGGATGCCGGTGTTGCCCAGCGCACGGATGCAGTCGTAACGGAACTGGTCGCACATCAGATACAGGATGTTGGGTCGGGCGTCGCTCATGGAGGACTCCTTTCAATGGTGGAGCCGGCTGCTGAACAGCGGTCTCAGCGCAGCGCCATCAGCCGTTTCATCACGTCGTTTTCACCGCGGCCAAAATAGTCGTACAGGGTGCAGTACTCGGCGTAAAGCTTGTCGTAGAGGGCTTTGTTTTCGGTGTTGGGGCGGTAGGCACCCTCCTGCAGGCGGGCCATGCGGGCGCTGGCTTCGGCGGTGGTGGCCCAGCCGCCGTTTTCCGGGCCGGCCGCCACGGCGGCGTGGATGGCCGCGCCCAGTGCACTGGCCTGTTTGCTGGCGGCCACGCGGATGGTACGTCCGGTGACGTCGGCGTAGATCTGCATCAGCATGGGGGATTTCTGCGCCATACCGCCGCAGGCGTACAGGTCGTGCACCGGCACGCCGCCGTTTTCAATGGTCTCGATGATGATGCGGGTGCCGTAGGCGGTGGCCTCGATCAGCGCGCGGTAGATGTCCTCCGGACGTGTGGCCAGCGTCATGCCCAGAATGGCACCGCTGAGTTTGGAATCGTTGAGGATGCTGCGGTTGCCGTTGAACCAGTCCAGCGCCAGAAGGCCGTGTTCGCCGGGGCGCTGGTTCTGCGATTTTTCCTGCAGCAGCTGGTGCAGGGAGATGCCGCGCTCCCGGGCCTCGACGGCGTAGCTTTCAGGGGTGATGCTGTTTACCACCCAGGCAAAATGGTCGCCGCCGCAGGCCTGGCCGGCCTCGTAGGCGAAATAACCGGGCACAACACCGTCCTCCACCATGCCGAAAAGCCCGTCGATAGCGTGGGCCTCGGGGCTCATCACATGGTGGCAGGTGGAGGTGCCCATGATCA